>CALSAU010000261.1:0-4210 GCA_943372985.1 Polaromonas sp. YR568
ACTCCTGCTGCGCGCGCAAGGCATTCGCGTCGCGTTTTTCGACATCGACGGCGTGCTGACCGATGGCGGCCTGCTGATGTCAGAGCAGGGCGAAACCCTCAAGCGCTTCAACACGCTGGATGGACACGGGCTGAAGATGCTGCAAAAAGGCGGTATCACACCGGCGGTGATCACGGGGCGCGACAGTCCGGCCCTGCGTGCACGCCTGCAGGCGCTGGGCATCACCCACGCCCACTTTGGCACCGAAGACAAATTGCCCGCGGCCGAGGCCACGCTGGCCGCGCTGCAACTGGACTGGTCGGCAGTGGCCGCCATGGGTGACGACTGGCCTGACTTGCCAGTGATGCGCCGCGCTGCCTTCAGCTGCGCGCCAGTCAATGCACAGGTCGAGGTGAGCGCCCAGGCGCATTACGTGACAAAGCTGGCCGGCGGCCATGGTGCGGCGCGCGAGCTGTGCGACCTGTTGCTGGTGGCCAGTGGTCGCTATGCTTCGCTGCTCGCGGAATACACCCGGTGAACATGACCGCGCAAACCGTCAGCCCCCTGCAGGTTGTCAGGCAGGTGTGGCGCCGGGCGCTGCGCCTGTGGGACCGGGTGGCGATCTATGCGCCACTGGCCATGATGGGCGCCCTCGCACTCGGCACCTATTGGCTGGTGCGCAACACGCCGGTGGCCCCGCCAGCCGAAACGGTGAAAGAGGTCCGGCATGAGGTGGATTACTTCCTGAACAAGTTCACCGTCAAGACCTTTGATGAACAAGGGCAGCTCAAGAGCGAGCTGTTCGGCGTGGAGGGCCGGCATTACGCCGACACCGACGTTCTTGAAATTGACGACGTGCGCATCCGCAGTGTCAGCGTGAAGGGGCGGGTGTCCAACGCGACGGCCAACCGGGCGTACGTTAACGGCGACGGATCGGAAGTGCAGCTCACCGGCAATGCCCTGGTGGTGCGCGAGGCCGGCAAGGATGTGGACGGCAAAGAGGCGCCGCGCATGGAGTTCCGGGGCGAATTCCTGCATGCCTTTCTCAACGACGAACGGGTGCAGTCTCACAAGCCGGTGTTGCTGATCCGCGGCCAGGACCAGTTCGTGGGCGACACCTTTGACTACGACAACCTGAATCAGGTGGCCAATCTCAAGGGGCGCGTGCGGGGCATCCTGGTGCCCCGCTCGGCGACCAACGCAACAGGCGGTGCTGCGCCTGTGCCCCTGTTGACGTTGCCTCCCCCTGCCAAACCCTAGGCCCCAGGCCTCAAGGCGCCCATGTCCCGACTGGTCTTCATCACCGGCGCGTCCAGCGGAATCGGACAGGCGCTGGCGCTTCGCTACCATGCGGCGGGTTACCGGCTGGCGCTGGTGGCCCGGCGTACGGCGGAGGTTCAGGCCTGGGCCCTCACGCAATCACTGAGCGTGGACCGCTATCAGGTGTACAAGGCCGATGTGTCTGACATCGACAGCATCGTGGCCGCTGGCCAGCAATGCATGGCTGTTCAGGGCGTGCCCGATGTCGTGATCGCCAATGCCGGCATCAGCATCGGCATGGACACCGCAGAGCGCGCCGACCTGCAGGTCATGGCGAAGACCTTTGCCACCAACAACGTCGGCGTGGCGGCGACCTTTCACCCCTTCATCGCAGGCATGGTCCAGCGTGGGTCGGGAACGCTGGTCGGCATTGGCAGCGTGGCCGGCATCCGCGGACTACCCGGGCATGGCGCGTACTGCGCCAGCAAGGCGGCCGTCATCAGCTACTGCGAAAGCCTGCGCGGCGAGCTTCGTGCCAGCGGCGTGAATGTGGTGACAGTGTGCCCCGGCTATATCGACACGCCGCTGACGCAGCAAAACCGCTATTCCATGCCTTTCTTGATGAAGGTGGATGCGTTTGCGGATCGGGCCTTTTCGGTCATCCAGGCCGGAAAAAGCTACAGCGTGATTCCGTGGCAGATGGGCGTGGTCGCCAAACTGCTGCGCCTCTTGCCCAATGCCCTGTTCGACAAGGCGCTGGCCGGGCGCCCGCGCAAACACCGCAGCGGCGAAAACTGAGGCTGCTGCCGGCCTGGTCCGGCGCCCCCACCGGACCAGGCCGATTGTGCAGCCCAAAGCAGCGCATCGATACAAAGCAAAAAGGCTCCAAGACCGAAGTCCTGAAGCCCTTTATGCGTGTGGTTCACGCGTCTTCAATCCTTGCGGACTGAAGGGATGATTGAGCAGGGCTTAGTAGCCGCCGCGTCCACCACCACCGCCGCCGGAACGGCCACCGCCGCTACCGCCGCCGCCGTAAGGGCTGCGGAAACCGCCGTCGCTGCCGCCGCCGCCGGAACGACCGCCACCGCCGCCGTAACCACCGCCGCCGCCGCCACCACCGTAGCCGCCACCACCGCCGCCGCCGAAGCCGCCGCTACGTGGAGGACGTGCCTCCATGGGGCGAGCTTCATTCACGACAACGCTACGGCCGCCCAGAGGCTGACCGTTCATGCCGTTGATGGCTGCCTGGGCTTCAGCATCGCTGCCCATTTCGACAAAGCCAAAGCCTTTGGAGCGACCGGTGTCGCGTTCCATCATGACCTTGGCGCTGGTGACAGCGCCGAATTGACCAAAAGACTGCTGCAGATCTTCGTCGCGCACCGAGTACGGCAGATTGCCGACGTAAAGTTTGTTGCCCATGAAGGGACTCCTCTAAAACACAAAAACAAAAGCGATGGGGTCCCGAAAGCACAACAAATCTTGATACGTACCGCTGTAGCGCGCGAAACTGACCGATCACCTAACGTGTACAGGTATTGACACCCGTACCGCCATATTATGCTTCACTTACTCAAAACACAATCAACTATCGTTATCCCGTACATGCCGCCAGCCCATGTTCCACGCGGCTTTGCGGTCCATCCGGCGATTTCGGGGCGATCTTGAGGGCGGGGTCAAAGAGGCCCGAATAGGCCGTTGGCAGCCCCTCCGGCCCGGCTTTCCCTGGGTGCTTGCGGACCTGGCGGGGTCGTTGGCAGAGGAAACAAAGCCGTCGCCCACATCACCGACGCCAAGGCGTGCAAAAGAAAGAACATTGGTGCAAGCGCCGTCAAACTGCCACCTTGGCGTCAGTGGGTGCACACATTGACAATAAAGAAGCTTCGTCCGTCGATGCCAGAAGTCGCAGTTGGCAGGTGGATTGACTGTCGTCGTTTCGGCGGAGCCAACTGGTGCTGTGGGTGCGCGCCGGGTGACGTTGGCGGATCTTTCAGGGCGTTCCATCGACCCCAATTGCGGCGCGCCAAGACCTGTAACGCCAGAGGCAATAGTTACAGAACCTTGCGGTGTGTGCGGCACTCGCAGCGGGCTCAGGCCGGTGGTGCGGCGGGGTTTTCGGTCTCTGCGTCCGGTTCGTTGCCGGCATAGTTGCGCCAGCGCGCCATGGCGACACGCATGGTCAGCACCTGGTTTTCAAACTTCGGACAGGCCTTGCAGGCCATCAAATGGAGCTTCAGGGCCACATGGTCCGGAATGCTGAGCGCGCGGTCTTCCCGCGCAATCAGCAGTGCGGCCGCTTCCCGGCAAGTTCGTCGTAGCAAGGTCATGATGAAGTCAGGGCGTCAGCTGGCCTGAGGCTTGCGGTTGCCAAACCAGTGGATGTTGAGGCACTCCTGCAAGCGCAGGCGTGCGCGGTGCAGCTGGACATAGAAGTTGGTCGGCGTGAGCGAGAGTTCCTTACACACTTCCTGCGACGACAGCTCCAGCCACTCGCGCATCAGGAACAGCCGCCCCAGCGCCGGCGGGAGTTTTTCCATGCAGGCATCCAGCACCTGGAAAAACTGCACCTGCTGCAAGGTCTGATCGGGGTTACCCCAGTCGTTGGGTGTCTCCGCAAAGTGTCCATCCGCCTTGAACGACAGGCGGTCGAGCTCGTCCCCCTCGTCATCTGCATGCGCGTCGGGCACCGCCACCAGCCGCGCATTGCTGCGGATCAGGTCAATCACCTTGTGCTTGAGGATGCCGACCAGCCAGGTCTTGAGCTGGGAGCGGTTACCGAAGGACTGGGGTTTGGCCAGGGCCGCGAGCAGCGTTTCCGACACCGCATCTTCGGCCCACGCGTCGTTGCGCAACTGCAGCCGCGCAAACCGCATGAGGTAAACGCGGTGTTCAACCAGTTGCTCTTCAAAGGTGGCCATGGATGGCGAGTCTAGCGGCAGCCGGCGCGGCGGCGGCAAAAAAGTGCGGAAATACC
>CALSAU010000262.1:0-4196 GCA_943372985.1 Polaromonas sp. YR568
AAGCCAGGCGTGTGCAGGCCGACCTGTTCATCAGCATCCATGCCGATGCGTTTTTCACGCCGCGGCCGCAGGGCGCCAGCGTGTTCGCGCTCAGTGAAAAAGGCGCGTCCAGCAGTGCGGCACGCTGGATTGCCGACAAGGAAAACTCCGCCGACCTGGTCGGTGGCATCAACGTCAAGGCCCGGGATGCCCAGGTGCAAAAAGCCCTGCTCGACATGAGCACCACCGCGCAGATCAACGACAGCCTCAAGCTGGGCGGCGCCATGCTCGGCGAGATAGGCAGCGTCGGCAAGCTGCACAAGCCACGCGTCGAGCAGGCCGGCTTTGCGGTGCTCAAAGCGCCCGACATTCCCAGTGTGCTGGTGGAAACCGCATTCATCAGCAACCCGGAAGAAGAAGCACGCCTGCGCAGTGAGGAGTACCAGGTGCAACTGGCCGACGCCCTGATGCGCGGCATCTCGCGTTACTTCGCACGCAACCCACCGCTGGCCCGCAACCGCGCCACCTGAGGCTTCTCCGCAGGCCGGCCACCAGCGTCTCCAACACGCCCCGAATGTGCGGCGACGCACCGACGCAGCCGGACGGTTTTGTCCTACAGGTGGCGGCTGGTGTGCCAACTACAGTTCATTCACAGGAATCGCCTGACTGTCACTTTGTGAACGTCTACGGCCCGAGGCCTGAAACCACATGCAAAGGAACACACCATGAATACGAAAATTTTGATTTCTGTCGCCGCCGCCAGCCTGATCGCCCTGACCGGTTGCGGAACCAACCCGACACGCGCGCAAATCGGTACCGGCGTCGGCGCCGTGGCCGGTGGTGTCGTCGGTAACGCCGTCTTCGGCGGCACGCTCGGCACCGTGGGTGGCGCCGCAGCCGGTGCGCTGATCGGTAACGAAATCGGCAAGAAATAAGGAACTGAAAACCCCGCGCGAAGCGGGAGGGTGTATCGCCCTCCTGCCGTTGCAGGGCTATTCACTCCAGCGGGGGACTTCGGTCCCCCGTTTTTCGTGGTGCACGCGATATGGGGACGTGACGATCTGGCGCAGGGGCGCTCAAATGGGATAGATCAACGAGTTGAGAATCAACTCGCTGTCATAGACACACAGGCGGCTTTTGAACTTCAGCCCGGCTTCGGTGCAAACGATCTCGTCCACATAGCGGCCGACGTTGTACACCTCACTCACACCACCGGGCTTGGTGCGAAACACCGCGTAGTGGGCCTGGGCACGGACCAGGTCACCCTCCACCGCCAGCACACGCGCCGGGCTGATCACATGGCGCATGTAGTAAGGGCCGTGGTAAATCGTCTGGGTCACGCCGTAGACACGGTCTTTCATCATGCCCCGGCTTTCCAGTGCCATCAGCGCCAGTGGCAAGCCACGATCAAAATTCTCGCGCGCCTTGACTTTGTAGCAGCCATCTTCCACGAAAAATTCCGGCCAGTCGTCAAAGCGCTTTTCGTCCAGCGCCGCAGCGTACTCGGCATTGAGCTGGTCCAGCGACTGCTGCAGCAGCATGCGCTGCAAGTTCTGATCGCTGACCGTCATAGCCCCATGACTTTCTTCCAGTAGCCGTACATGCTGCGGATCAGGGTTTCAGTGACCATGTGTTCCGTGGCTTCGGTTCCGGTGCCGCCCAGCTCGCACAGTGTGGCGGCGTTCTCGTCGCCCTGCTCAAAACCGGCCTGGCTGAATTCGATCACTTCCCCATCATCGGCACTGACGAATCCAGCAGGACCGAACAGGTTGGCCTGCCGCAGGCGCCGCTGCGTCATCTCGGGCGTGTCGTCGGCAAAGCCGAAATGGGTCCAGACGAAATCGAACTCGCCTTGCCCGCGCGGCACGATGTGACGTGTGCTCAGCGAGTTGACCTGCTGCTGGATGATGAGGCTGGGAAACAGCGTGATCATGGTCACCGTGGGCATGATGTCGGTGCCCTGGTTGGACGGATCGTCCACCTTCCACCACGGCTCCGGCACCACATCGAGCAGACGGTCGTCGTTCAAGGTCATGTTGGCCTTGAAGGATGTCACGCCCTCGGTCACCGCCGCGTTGGCGCCGCCCTCGTTGCGCCTTGAAATCATCACCGCGTGGCGACCCTTGGCATCCATCACCATGCGGCTTTTCTGGTCGGCGCGCCACAACCCGAAAGTCACAAACCAGGTGTGCAGCAGCCCGGGGTGATATGGGTCCTTGATGTTCTCCATCATCAGCTTCCAGTTGCCCGGAATGCGCTGGCGGTTGTAGCCCAGCAAGGTGAGTTCGCGGTCTTTGAAGATGCGGTCCAGCCACGGCATGACGTCCAAGCCGAGGTATTCTTCCAGCGGCTCCACCTCGTGACTGAAGGTGGCGAACACCAGCCCATGCAGCACGGCCACGCGCAGCTTGGTCAGCCCATGGTCCTTCAGGTCAAAACCTTCGGGCATGCCTCCGTTGATGCAATCGCCCTCTTTCACCCCGTCCTTGAACGGCAGACCCGCCAGGTCGCCGTTGAGTTTGTAGGTCCACTGGTGGTAGGGGCAGACAAAGCTGCGGGCATTGCCCTGCGGGTTCTGACAGAAGCGCACACCCCGGTGGGCACAGCGGTTTTCAACGACGCGGATTCCATGGTCTGTACCCCGGTCTTTGGGGGCCACGCGGTCACGCACCATCAGCACCTGCCGCTCACCGATGTGGGTCAGCTTGTAGTCGCCGATATTCGGGATTTCAGCCAGCAGCCCCACATAGGACCAATGCGCTCCGTAAAAAATCCGCTCCAGCTCACGCTGGTACAGCTGCGCGTCGGTGTAGGCCCAGAACGGCACGCGGCTGGAGCCCGGGGTGCTCCAGCGGGAGAGCGCGGAGCCGCCTTCTGTGGGTGCGTTCATGGCAGCAGGTTCAAAGTTGTCAGGAGTGGTTTGAACCAAAATGATACGCCCACGTATCGTTGGGAATCAGATTTTGGCCGGCTGGCTCCGGCTGGCTTTCCACGCGCCAAACAGCACGAAAAGGCCGGGAATCAGAATCATGGCCCAGATGATCTTGCTGAGGTTCTCCTTGACCCAAGGCAGATTGCCGAACAGATAACCCGCCACGCACAGACCCACCACCCACAGGAACGCGCCGGCAATGTTGAAGGCAATGAACTTCGGGCGGTTCATCTCGGCCACGCCAGCCACAAACGGCGCAAACGTGCGCAGGAAGGGCATGAAGCGCGCCACGATGATGGTGACGCCGCCGTACTGCTCGTAGAAAGCGTGGGTGCGGTCAAACGCCCGCTTGTTGAAAAACCGCGACTGCTCCCACTGAAAGACCTTGGGCCCGAAATAGCGGCCGATGCTGTAGTTGCACTGGTCTCCCAGCACGGCGGCCGTGAACAGCAGGCCAACGGCCAGCGGCAGGCTCATCAGCCCGGCACCGCACAGGGCGCCCACCACAAACAGCAGCGAATCCCCGGGGAGAAAAGGCATCACCACAACACCTGTTTCCACAAAAATAATCAGGAACAGCAGGGCATAAACCCAGGCGCCGTAAGCCGTGACGAAAGCTTCAAGGTGCTTGTCGACGTGGACGATGAAGTCAATGAGGAGGGCGAAAAATTCCATGACCGGCATTCTGACAGGTCCCCGCGCCGGCCCAGCCAAAACGCCCACGGTAGCGGGGGGTACTGCGCCTAGAATCAATTCCCAATGAGCCTCATGCCACCCGCCACCCGGCGCCCCATCCGCGAACTGCCCGACGAACTGATC
Source organism: Polaromonas sp. YR568 (assembly GCA_943372985.1). Taxonomy (GTDB): domain Bacteria; phylum Pseudomonadota; class Gammaproteobacteria; order Burkholderiales; family Burkholderiaceae_C; genus Polaromonas. Next base: position 3,731 of record CALSAU010000262.1, read on the forward strand.
AGCCAGATTGCCGCGGGAGAGGTGGTCGAGCGGCCCGCCTCGGTGGTTCGCGAGCTGGTCGACAACGCACTGGATGCCGGTGCCCGCCAGGTCACCGTGCGTCTGCTGGCCGGCGGTGTGCGCCAGATCAGCGTCGAGGACGATGGCGCCGGCATCCCCCGCGAGGAACTGCCGGTGGCCCTGCGCCGCCATGCCACCAGCAAGATCGCCTCCCTGCAGGATCTGGAATCGGTCGGCACCATGGGATTTCGCGGCGAGGCCCTGGCGGCCATCAACTCGATTGCCGACATGAGCGTCATCTCGCGCACGGCCGGCGCAGAGCACGCCTGGCAGCTGGATGGGCGCACCGGCGAGCTCAAGCCCGCGGCGCGCAGCCAGGGCACCACCGTGGATGTGCGCGAGCTGTTTTACGCCACGCCAGCACGCCGCAAGTTTCTCAAGACCGATGCCACTGAGCTGGCGCACT
>CALSAU010000263.1:0-4188 GCA_943372985.1 Polaromonas sp. YR568
TTGACCACATCGGCGCCCAGGTCCGCCAGGGTCTGGGTGCACCAGGGGCCCGCGAGAACGCGGGACAGGTCGAGAACGCGAATACCGGCTAGAGAGTTCATCCCGCCATTTTGCACCGCGGGCCCCTTGACGGGGCCGCTTGGGGCGACAGGCCGTGCCAGCGGGATGAAGCGCCGCGCAGCGGATCAGTAAGTCTTGTACGGCAGGAACTTGCCAGACAGCACCACGTTCACGCGGTCGCCCTTCGGGTCGGGCTGGCGAACGATGTCCATGCTGAAGTCGATGGCGCTCATGATGCCGTCGCCGAACTCTTCGTGGATCAGTTCCTTGATGGTGGTGCCGTACACGCTGACGATTTCGTACCAGCGGTAGATCAGCGGATCGGTCGGCACCTGCGTGGGCAGCGAGCCCTTGTACGGGACAACCTGCAGCCACTTCTGCTCTTCGGCGGTGAGGCCAAAAATCTTGCCGATGATCTTGGCCTGCTTGTCGTCAAACGTCATCTGGCCGAGGCAGCCGGCGGTGACCCACTCCTTGCTCAGGCCCACTTTCTTGGCCACGGAGTCCCAGGTCAGGCCTTTGGAAACTTTGACAGTGATGATTTTTTCGGTGACGTCGTTGCGGTTCATGGCGTGGGTGCTCCTGTGTAGGTATGGGAAAGAAAATGGGAAGGAAGAAGAAAGTGACTTCAGTGCGCGCGGGCACGTGTCACAAGGAAATCGACGATGTGGTTGCGCAGGTCGTAGTAGCCAGGCAGGTGGTGCAGCGCGGCGCGGGTGCGTTCGCGCGGCAGCGGGTTGACCACTTCCTCGGCGATGCCGCCGGGCGCGTAGCCATTGGCGTTTTCAGTGCCATTGCTCATCAGCAGAATGCGGTCAGCCAGCAGGATGGCTTCGTCCACGTCGTGCGTGATCATGAAGACGGTCTGGTGGGTTTCGCGCACGATGCCCATCAGCTCGTCCTGGATGGTGCCGCGCGTCAGTGCGTCGAGTGCGCCGAAGGGCTCGTCGAGCAGCAGCATCTTGGGCTGGATGGCAAACGCACGGGCAATGCCCACGCGCTGCTTCATGCCGCCTGACAGTTGCGATGGTTTCTTGTCGATGGCGGCGCTCAGACCGACCATTGCCACAAACTTCTCGACGTGTGCGTTGACTTCGGGTGCTTTCCAGTCGGGCCAGCGCGAGTTGACGGCAAAGGCGATGTTCTTGCGCACAGTGAGCCAGGGCATCAGCGCGTGGCTCTGGAACACCACGCCGCGCTCCAGGCTGGGGCCGGCGATCTCGCGGTTGTCCATGAAGACGTGGCCGCTGGTGGCCGTGTCCAGACCCGCCAGCACATTCAGGATGGTGGTCTTGCCGCAGCCCGAGTGGCCGATGATGCAGACAAACTCGCCCTTGTCGATGGTGAAGGACACATTGGCAAACACCGGCTTGTCAGCGACAAAGGCCTTGCTCAGCGCTTCAATCTTGAGGAATCCCTGCATGCTTCGTTCTTTCGTGGGGGAGGGGGTTTCAAGCAGTGGGGCCAGCGGCATCACCGGCTGTTCGCTGCGGACAGAAGAGTCACTCCACATAGGTCACCCATTTCTGGAACTGGGCAAATGCAAGGTCCAGCAGCATGCCGACAATGCCGATCACCAGGATGGCGAAGATCACGTTGGTGAGCGAGAGGTTGTTCCACTCATTCCAGACAAAGTAGCCGATGCCCGTGCCGCCCACCAGCATCTCGGCCGCCACGATCACCAGCCAGGCGATGCCCATGGAGATGCGCATGCCCGTCAGGATGGTCGGCGCGGCGGCTGGCAGGATCACCAGAAACGCGCGCCGCAGCGGGTTCACTTCCAGCGTGCTGGCCACATTGAGCCATTCGCGCTTGACCGAGGCCACGCCGAAGGCGGTGTTGATCAGCATCGGCCAGACCGAGCAGATGAAGATCACGAAGATGCCGGAGATCGACGAGTCCTTGATGGTGTAGAGCGCGAGCGGCATCCATGCCAGCGGAGAGATCGGCTTGAGCACCTGGATGAAAGGGTCGAATGCGCGCCGTAGCAGCGGCGACATGCCGATCACAAAGCCCAGCGGAATCGCCACCAGCGCAGCCAGCAGGAAACCCAGACCCACGCGCGCCAGTGAATGGCTCAGCTGGATCAGGATGCCCTTGTCGTTCGGGCCGTTGTCATAGACCGGGTTGGAGACCTGTTTCCAGATCGCCTCGCCCATCTGCCCCAGGGTCGGGAAGCCCGTGGTCTTGGTGCTGCCGGGGTCCTTGCCCATCATCTTCTGGTACTCGATCTGCTCGGCGGTCATGCCGGCCACAGACGCCGCAGGTGTGCCTGCAGGCGTCACCGTGGCGGCATACCAGACGCCCAGAAAGGTGAAGAAGATCAGCAGCGAGACCAGGCCCGCCTTGAGGTTCAGTGACTTCAGCATGTCAATGCGTTTCCGACCGCTCAGGCGATCTTGTTGATGGGGAAACTCTTGGCGTACTGATCGGCTTTCGCGGGGTCGAACTCCTTGCCCATGATGAAGTACTTCTTGTAGGCGCCCTCGGGTGCCTTGAAGCCGGCGATGGTCATCTGTTTCTTGGCGTCGGTCAGCAGGAACACCTTCTCGGCGATCTGCCGGTAGTTGACGTCGCCCTTGATGTAGCCCCAGCGCTTCATCTGCGTCAGCATCCACACCGCCATGCTCTGCCATGGCACCGGGTCGAAGTTGGCGCGGTCTGGCACGTTCTTGATGTTGCCCAGGCCGTCGGCAAACTTGCCGGTCAGCACCTGCTGCAACACCGCTTCAGGCTGGTTCAGGTACTGCGTGGGCGCAATCAGCTTGGCGATCAGCTCGCGGTCCTTCGGCTGGCTGGCGATGAAGGAGGCGCTCAGCACCGCGCGGTACAGCGCGGCAAAGCTGTTCGGGTTCTGCTTGATGAAGTCGTCGCTTACACCGAAGGCGCAGCAGGGGTGACCGTCCCAGATTTCCTTGGACAGGATGTGGATGAAGCCCACCTCGTCGTACACCGCGCGCTGGTTGAATGGATCGGGACCGAGGAAGCCGTCGATGTTGCCGGCACGCAGGTTGGCCACCATCTCTGGTGGTGGCACCACGCGCAGCTGCACATCGGTGTCGGGGTTGATGCCGTTTTCTGCCAGGTAGTAGCGCAGCAGGAAGTTGTGCATGCTGTACTCGAACGGAATCGCGAACTTGAAGCCTTTCCAGTTCTTCGGGTCGCGGTTGTTCTTGTGCTTCACATGCAGCGTGATGGCCTGGCCGTTGGTGTTCTGGATGCTGGCCACATTCATGTTGACCTGGTTGCTGCCCAGGCCCATGCTCATGGCCAGCGGCATCGGCGACAGGAAGTGCGACGCGTCATGCTCCTTGTTGATCATCTTGTCGCGGATCAGGGCCCAGCCGGCGGTCTTGTTGAGCTGGACGTTCAGGCCTTCTTTCTTGTAGAGGCCCAGCGGGTCGGCCATGATCAGCGGGCTGGCGCAGGTGATGGCGATGAAGCCGAGCTTGAGGTCTTTCTTCTCCAGGGGGCCCTTGTCCTGGGCCATGGCCTGCAGCGCGCCCAGCGGCAGCACCGAGGCAATCGCTGCACGGGCGGTGTTGGCGCCCACCGCTTTCAGGAAACCACGGCGCACTGCGTCGACCGGGAACAGCGCCTTGATCATCGCTGCTTCCATGAAGTTGTCTGACATGTCCTGTGCGCTGGACATGGCGGCATCGTGCTGGTCGGGCGCGTGGTTTTCACCGCAGGCGCAGCGCAGCATCAATGGACGGTCGGCATCGTAGGCATCAAAACGGTTGGACATCGCGGTTCCCCTTTTCAGGCAAATTGACAAACGGATGCTGGTCTCTATGCAAGGTGCGGGCCTGAATGCCGGCTTCAGCCCCGCTTTTGCAGGAACGCGGTGCAGTTTTCGAGTGCGTGTAGTGCTGGCCCTACAAATCGGCGCCGGGAAGCTGTTCAGCTGCCCGTCTGGCCGTGGCGTTCGGCATACAGCGCCAGTTCGACGTCGTTGCGCGTGCCGGTTTTTTCCAGAATGCGGGCGCGGTAGGTGCTGACGGTGTTGGCCGCCAGATTCAGCTGCGCACCAATTTCGCCCACGGACTTGCCAGCCGTCCGCAGGCGGAAGACCTGGTGCTCGCGGTGCGACAGCGCCTCGGTGCCGCTGCGGGCGGCGCGGTTGCC
>CALSAU010000264.1:0-4177 GCA_943372985.1 Polaromonas sp. YR568
CCGGCATAACCCAGCCAGCGGGCATAAGGCGGTGGCGTGAGGGCCGGCGCGGCAGAGCCCTGCAAGACGGTCGATGGCTTGGGGGGAGAAGCGTTTTCAGTCATCCGCAAAGTTTAGAGCAGTGCCTGCGAACCGGCAGCCCGCAAAAAAGCAATCTGCTAACCTCTGAGGGATGCCCGCTTCGCCACCGACCCACAGCGCCACTGCGGTGCATCGCCCCGACCTCACGCGTGGTCCGGTCACCCGAATGCCTGATGCGCTGATCGTCCTGATACTGGCCACCCTGCTGGGTATCCAGCCAGTCACCACTGACCTGTACCTGCCTGCCCTGCCAGCGATGACGACTGGCTTCGGCGCCCCCATGTCGCAAGCGCAACTCACCCTGAGCGCGCTGCTGCTGGCCTTCGGGCTGTCGCAGCTGATCTGGGGCCCGCTGTCTGACCGCTTCGGTCGGCGGCCGGTGCTGCTCTGGGGTTTGTCGGCTTACACCCTGGCCTCGGTGGCCTGCACGCTGGCGCCGTCGATGGCGTTGCTGATCGTCTGGCGTGTGGTGCAAGGCGCTGCCATGGGGGCGGTGGTCATGTGCGCCCGCGCCATCGTGCGCGATCTCTACATGCCGCTGGAAGGTGCGCGCGTGATGTCCAAGGGCCTCACCGGCCTGGGTGTGCTGGCCTGCATCAGCGCACCGCTGGGCGGCCTGCTGTCGGAACTCTATGGCTGGCGGGCAGCACTCACGGCACTGGCGGTATTCGGTGGCGGCGCGCTGCTGCTCATCGCCCTGCGCTTTGAGGAAACCCTGCCGCAGAAAAGCATGGATGCACTACGCCCCCGCAAACTGGTCGGCACGTGGATCACGCTGTTTCGCCACCCGACCTTCATCGCGTTCTCGGCGCTGTCCACCGCGTCGTACGCAGGCCTGTTCACTTTTCTGGCCTCGTCTTCGTTCGTGTTCATCGAGGTGCTGGGCGTGAGCAAGACGGTCTATGGCCTCATCATGCTGGCGTCGTCGCTGGCCTACATCATCGGCACCTTCATCTGCCGCCACCTGCTGCCACGGCGCGGTGTGCGCAAAACGGTGGCCATGGCCGCCGTGCTGAGTGTGACTGGCGGCACGGTGATGGGTGTTCTGGCCTTGGCCGGGGTGCATTCCGTTTGGGCCATCATGGTGCCGCACATGCTGTTCATGCTGGGCCATGGCGTGCACCAGCCCTGTGGGCAGAGCGGCGCCGTCGGCCCCTTTCCGCAGTCGGCGGGTGCTGCGTCTGCGATGAACGGCTTCCTGATGATGGTAGCCGCGTTTGGCATGGGCGGCTGGCTGGGCCAGCGCCTCGACGGCACGGTGCTGCCCCTGACCAACGGGCTGTGGCTGTGGAGCACGGTGATCGCTGCAGTGGCCTGGACGCTGGTGCGCCGCCACGGCGAGCCCGTCACCAGACCCCCCGTTCAGGTGCCCGGCACGCCATGACCCCGTCCCCTGTCAGCCCCCTGCCGCCCCTGGCATTGGCCGGCCCGACCGCCTCAGGCAAAACCGCCGCTGCGCTGGCGATTGCGCGCGCGCTGGCTGAGAGGCATCCGGTGGAAATCATCAGCGTCGATTCCGCCCTGGTCTACCGCGGCATGGACATCGGTACTGCCAAGCCCACAGCAGAGGAGCTCGCCGTGGCCCCGCACCACCTGATCGACATCCGCGACCCGTTGAATGCCTACAGCGCAGCCGAGTTCGTAAGCGACGCGACACGGCTGATCGGCGAGATTCAGGCGCGCGGCCGTTTCCCGCTGCTGGTGGGCGGCACCATGCTGTACTTCAAGGCCTTGTTTGATGGTCTCTTCGGCCATGAACGCAGTCTGCCCAAGGCCGACGCCACGCTGCGCGCCGACATCGCCGCCGATGCGGCTGTGCGCGGCTGGCCTGCACTGCACACAGACCTCTCCGCCATCGACCCGGTGACCGCCGCACGTCTGGCGCCCAATGACTCGCAACGCATCTCGCGTGCGCTGGAGGTGTACCGGGCCTCGGGGCGCACGCTGTCCTCTTTCCACGCCGAAGATGCAGACCGTGCCAGCAACGATGCGCAACCAGCCCCCAGCGCATCCATGACCCTGATTTCACTGGAGCCGTCCGACCGCGCCTGGCTTCACGAGCGCATTGCACAGCGCTTTGACGCCATGCTCGCCGCCGGCTTGCTGGATGAAGTGAAAGCCCTGCGCGCGCGCGGCGATCTGCATGCAGACCTGCCGTCGATGCGCTGCGTGGGCTACCGTCAGGCTTGGGAGGCGCTCGACGGTGTATTCCCGATGAACGCGCTGCGTGACCGCGGCATCTTCGCCACCCGCCAGTTGGCCAAGCGGCAAATCACCTGGCTGCGCAGCATGCCGCAGCGCCACACAGTGCCCTGCGATGCCGGCGACGCGCAGGCCCGTGTGCTGGCGCTGGTCCGGCAGCATCTGGCGGATGCAATACAGGGCGTGACCGATCAACCTTCCGAAAAGACGTGGTGAATGCGATGAGTCTGATTGTCCAACACCTGGCCAAACGCTACGACGGTATGGCCGTCTTCAGCGGTGTCTCGCTGGCAGTGGCACCGGGCGAATTCGTAGCCATCGTCGGCGAATCAGGCGTCGGCAAATCCACGCTGCTCAACTGCATGGCGGGCCTCGACCAGTGGGACGAGGGCACGGTGCAACTGGACGGTGTGGACCTCGGCCAGCTGGGCGACGACGGGCGTGCGCTGCTGCGCCGGCAGAAGGTGGGCTTTGTGTTTCAGGCTTTCCATGTGCTGCCGCATCTGGACGTGGCGCAGAACATTGCCCTGCCGCTTCTACTGCTCGGCGAGCGGGACGCGGCTCAAACCGACTTGCGCGTGGCCGCCATGCTGGATGCCGTCGGCCTGGCCGGACTGGGCGCCAGGCTGCCGCAGCAACTGAGCGGCGGGCAATTGCAGCGCGTGGCGATAGCGCGGGCACTGGTGCACCGGCCCAGCCTGCTGCTGGCCGACGAGCCCACCGGCAACCTCGACCCGACCACCGCCGCACGCGTGATGGATGCGCTGGTCAGCCAGACGCGCGCGCACGGTGCGTCCATGGTGCTGGTCACCCATTCGGAAGCCGCCGCCGCGCGCGCTGACCGCATCCTGCATCTTGATGCCACCGGCATCCGCTCGAACGCGGGTGCCAGCACAGCGCCCTGATTTCATCGGCCTCCGCGCCAAAGCCCTTACCATGCACGCATGAGATCCTCCACTTCACCGCTGACTCCAACCGCGAACGTGCCACTGAGCGAACAGGCCGCTCGCGAGGAAATCTGCCGCGTTGGCCGAAGCCTGTTTGAGCGCGGCTATGTGCATGCCACCGCCGGCAACATCAGTGTGCGGCTGCATGCGTCGGCTGGCGGCGGTTACCTCATCACACCCACCGATGCATGCCTGGGTTTTCTGGACCCGCTGCAACTGGCGCGCGTGGACGAGCAAGGCCAGCAACTAAGCGGCCAGCCCGCCAGCAAGACGCTGGCCCTGCACCGGCACATCTATGCGGCCAGCGCGGCGTTCGACCCAGCCACGGCATGCGTGATTCACACCCACAGCACGCATTGCGTGGCGCTCAGTCTGGAAGCGCAAGGCGAGGAATTGCTGACCGCCATCACACCCTATTTCGTGATGAAGGTCGGCCACGTGCCGCTGATTCCCTATCACCGGCCCGGAGACCCTGCAGCGGCTGCACTGGTCGCACAGACCATCACGCGCTATGGTGAGCAGGGCACACCGTTGCGCGCCGTGATGCTCAGCCGGCTGGGGCCGAATGTGTGGCACAGCAGCCCGGCCGCCGCGATGGCGGTACTGGAAGAACTGGAAGAAACCGCGCGACTGGCCATGCTCTCAGACAAGGTGCCGCCACTGACTGACGAACAACTGACCGAGCTGCGACAGACCTTTGGCGCCCGCTGGTAAACCCTGCCCCGCAAGCCTTGAACCGATGCGGGGCTTTGAAGAAAATCCCGTCGGTTCAACTTGATTTATCACCTCATTCCCCCTACCGATCGTTCTCCATGCCCCAATTTGCTGCGAATCTTTCGATGTTGTACCCCGAGCTGTCTTTCACCGAGCGCTTTGAAGCGGCGGCCAGGGACGGTTTTCAGGCGGTTGAGTTTCTTTTTCCCTACGCATTCCCGAAACACGAGCTC
>CALSAU010000265.1:0-4171 GCA_943372985.1 Polaromonas sp. YR568
CCATTGCCGGTGGACTGCACATGCATGATGGCGCGCTGGATCACTCGCTGAAAGCCCAGCGTCGGCTGCGTGTCGACATCATCGGTGCCGGCGACCTGCGGCGTGTTGTCCTTGATGAAGTTGCTGAGTGCCTTGCGCAGATCGTCCACATTCGCGGAGCAGGCGCGCAGCACTTCGGCGGCGCTGGGGTTGTCCAGCAGGGCAAGCAAAAGGTGCTCAACGGTGATGAACTCGTGGCGCTGTTGACGCGCCTCGACAAACGCCATGTGCAAGCTGACTTCTAGTTCCTGGGCAATCATTGATCTTCCTTTCGGCTTGCTGCGGTTAATTGACTGACATCTGAAGACAATATTGGCCGGATTTCCGGTTATTCAATGGGTTCGCTGACGCACTGAAGCGGGTGCCCGTTTTTCCGGGCTGCCTCGGTGACCTGATCGACCTTGGTAGCGGCCACATCCTTGGAGAAGACGCCGCAAACGCCTTTGCCGTCGAGGTGGATCTTGAGCATGATCTGCGTGGCGGTTTCGCGGTCCTTGTTGAAGAACTCCTGAATCACCACCACCACGAACTCCATCGGGGTGTAATCGTCATTGAGGAGCACCACCTGGTGCATTTGTGGCGGCTTGGTCTTCTGGGGGCGTCTTTCGAGCACCACGGAGTCTGAGCCACCGGTGACGCCAGGCCGCACACCCGGTACGGCGGGCTGATTGGGCGGCGCCGGGATTTTGGGAGACTTGGTTGCCATGGATTTCATTCTAGCGACCACCGTCTGCCAGTGTGTTCGTCATGGGCATTGGTGGCAGGAACGCGACATTCGTCCGTGATATTTTGCATTCCCGGCTTGGCATTTCCGCCAAGCAAAAAGAAAAACCGCCGCAGAATCGCTTCCGAGCGGTTTCAGTTGCGCATCCCTGACCAGGCGAGCCTGGCCGGCAAGCTGTGGCGCGTTTACATCTGGTCGATCATGACCTGGCCAAAACCCGAGCAACTGACCTGGGTCGCGCCCTCCATCAGTCGGGCAAAGTCGTAGGTCACTTTCTTCGATTCGATGGATTTCTCCATCGAACTGATGATCAGGTCCGCGGCCTCTTTCCAGCCCATGTGGCGCAGCATCATCTCGGCCGACAGGATTTCAGAGCCGGGGTTAACATAGTCCTTGCCGGCATATTTGGGCGCCGTGCCGTGGGTGGCCTCAAACATCGCCACCGTGTCACTCATGTTGGCGCCCGGCGCAATGCCAATGCCGCCCACCTGGGCCGCCAGCGCGTCAGAGACATAGTCGCCATTCAGGTTCAGTGTGGCGATCACGCTGTACTCGGCGGGGCGCAGCAGAATCTGCTGCAGAAAGGCATCGGCGATGCTGTCCTTGACGGTGATGTCCTTGCCGGTTCTCGGGTTCCTGAACTTCATCCACGGACCGCCATCGATCTCCACGGCGCCGAATTCCTTCTTCGCCAGCGCGTAGGCCCAGTCCCGGAAGCCGCCCTCGGTGAACTTCATGATGTTGCCCTTGTGCACGATGGTCACACTGGGCTTGTCGTTGTCGATGGCGTACTGGAAGGCCTTGCGCACCAGGCGCTCGGTGCCTTCGCTGGACACCGGCTTGATGGCGATGGCCGAGGTGTCCGGAAAGCGGATTTTCTTCACACCCATGTCATCCTGCAGGAACTTGATCAGCTTCCTGGCCTTCTCGCTGCCGGACTCAAACTCGATACCTGCATAGATGTCTTCCGAGTTCTCGCGGAAGATGACCATGTTGGTCTTGTGTGGCTCTTTCACTGGTGACGGAACGCCAGAGAAGTAACGGATGGGACGCAGACAGACATACAGATCAAGCTGCTGGCGCAGCGCCACATTCAGGCTGCGAATGCCGCCGCCCACGGGCGTGGTCAGCGGCCCCTTGATGGACACCACGTAGTCGCGAACCGCTTGCAGGGTCTCTTCCGGAAGCCAGACATCCGGGCCGTAGACCCGGGTCGACTTCTCGCCAGCGTACACCTCCATCCAGTGGATTTTTCTCTTGCCACCATAGGCCTTGGCCACGGCTGCGTCCACCACCTTCAGCATCACCGGCGTGATGTCGGCGCCGGTACCGTCGCCTTCGATGAAGGGGATGACAGGCTCATCGGGCACGTTCAGCGAGTTGTCGGGGTTGACAGTGATTTTTTGGCCTTGGGCGGGTACTTGAATGTGCTGGTACATGAGGGATATCTCCGCTGTGCGCTGACACTCGGCTTCACTGGCACCGGCGTCGGCAGTTGGTGTAAACCCGTAAAGTTTAGCGGTAAAACTTTCTTGCAAATGAATTTCTGGGCGCGTGTCAACGACCAGCGACGCCGCGCCGTTACGGTAGGGCCTCCGAAAGGTTCGGGGTACTTTTTCAATCAAGCATCAAGGAAATATCAAATGAACAAGATCCTCGCCGTTCTGATCGCTGGCCTCTTCACCACCGGCGCCTTTGCCGCTTCACACGCCGGCGCCCCCATGGCCGCTACGCCTGCCAAACCAGCCACGCCTGCAACCCCTGCAACGGCCACCGCTCCTGCAGCTGCTGCCACGCCAGCCACCCCTGCTGCTCCTGCAGCCAAGGCAGAAGCCAAGCCTGACGCAAAAGCAGATGCCAAAGCCGCCAAGAAAGCAAAAGCCGACGCTGCCAAAAAAGCCAAAGCTGATGCCGCTGCTGCCAAGAAAGCCGAAGCCAAGAAGTAATTCCTGGTGACTTTCGTAAAGATGCCCGCTTCTGCGGGCATTTTTCATGGACGCGCTATCCCCGCCACCCGTCGTTTATGCTCTTGAATGTGCTCTTGAATGAACCCCCACGGTAGCCACTCATGCTGTTGAATTCCGTCTCTTTCATGTACCGGTCCGCTCCTTCGAAGACTCGTGCACTCATTTTCCGGATCGCACGCGGCACAGCGGTGCTGGCCTTCGTGCTGCCCTTCTGTGCGTCTGCCCAGGAGGGGCCGCAGCTCAACCTGCAGCGCGTTCAGCTCTCAGCAGGCATGCATCTGATTGACGCGCAGGTGGCGATGACGCCTGAGCAGCGACAGATCGGACTGATGTTTCGCAAGGACATGCCGCAGCAGGAAGGCATGCTGTTTGTCTTCGAGCAGGCCACACAGCAATGCTTCTGGATGAAGAACACCCCGCTTCCGTTGACGGCCGCCTTTGTAGCTGACGACGGAACCATCGTCAATCTGGCCGACATGAAACCGCTGGCGACCGATGCCCACTGCTCGGCGAGGCCGGTGCGCTATGTTCTCGAAATGAATCAGGGCTGGTTTGCCAAGCGGGGAATCAGGGCCGGAAGCAAACTCAGTGGTCCACCGTTTGACGGCAAACGCTGAACGCAAGGCACTGCAAGGCGCCCAGCGAAGCATCGAACACCACACTACGCAATACAGCAACAAAAAAGCCGGTCAATGACCGGCTTTTTTTCGTGGAGCCCTTGCCGAGATGGGCAAGGGCCGCGGCAACTGCTTCAGGCGAAGTTGGCCTCGGCAAAGCTCCAGTTCACCAGATTGGACAGGAAGGTCTCGACGAACTTCGGACGCATATTGCGGTAGTCGATGTAGTACGCGTGTTCCCACACGTCCACAGTCAGCAGCGCTTTGTCGGCGGTAGTCAGCGGCGTGCCGGCCGGGCCGGTGTTCACGATGTCCACGCTGCCGTCAGGCTTCTTGACGAGCCAGGTCCAGCCGGAGCCGAAATTGCCCACCGCCGATTTCACAAACGCTTCCTTGAAGGCCGCATAAGAGCCGAACTTGGCATTGATGGCGGCAGCCAATGCACCGCTTGGCTCACCGCCGCCAGCTGGCTTCATGCAGCTCCAGAAAAAGGTGTGGTTCCAGATCTGCGCCGCGTTGTTGTACACGCCACCGCTGGACTTCTTGACGATTTCCTCCAGCGTCATCGACTCAAACTCGGTACCTTTTTGCAGGTTGTTGAGGTTCACCACATAGGCATTGTGGTGCTTGCCGTGGTGGTACTCGAAGGCTTCCTGGCTGTAATGGGGTGCCAGAGCGTCAATCGCGTAAGGCAGGGCTGGGAGTTGGTGTTCCATGATTTTCCTCGTGATGTGGGATGGACAGTGTAGGGATACGCCGCAGCGTTCCGCGCCTGCAATTGTAAAAACTAAATCAGGCGTGGCGCGGAGACCGTCAAATCGACC
>CALSAU010000266.1:0-4164 GCA_943372985.1 Polaromonas sp. YR568
CATCGGCCGACAAGGTGCTGGCTTACCTGTCAGCGCATAGCCTTAAGGTTGACTGGATTCTGGAAACCCATGCCCACGCCGATCATCTGTCAGCCGCGCATTACCTCAAGGCGCAGGTCGGCGGCCGTATTGCGATTGGTGAACACATCCGCGAGGTGCAGGCCACCTTCAGGACGATCTTCAACCTGGAGCCCTCTTTCCTGCCCGACGGCAGCCACTTTGACCACCTGTTCACCGATGGCGAGGTCTTCATGATTGGTGAACTGGAAACGGTTGCCCTGCTGGTGCCCGGGCACACGCCGGCCGACATGGCCTACCGGGTCGGGTCTGCGGTGTTTGTGGGCGACACGCTCTTCATGCCAGACGTCGGCACCGCACGCGCCGATTTCCCTGGCGGCGATGCCCACACGCTGTACCGCTCGATCCGGCGGCTGCTGGCGCTGCCACCAGAGACGCAGATCTTCGTCTGCCACGACTACCCGCCTTCATCGCCTGGGTCACCCGTCCCGCGTGAGCCGCACTGGCAGACCACGGTGGCCGAGCAGCGCGCGCACAACATCCATGTGCACGATGGTGTTTCCGAGGGCGAGTTTGTCGCGATGCGTGCCGCGCGCGACGCCACGCTGGAGATGCCGACGCTGATACTTCCATCGATACAGGTCAACATCCGCGCGGGCGACATGCCACCGCCCGAAAGCGACGGTGTGAGCTACCTGAAAATTCCGGTCAACCGCATCGGCAAGGCGGCGTAGCCAGGCGAGCGGGGAGGGATCAGCGCAGCCCGGCGCCCGCTGCCATTTCGGCGCGTTGGATCAGCTCGATCTTGTAGCCGTCGGGGTCGGTGACAAACGCAATCACCGTGGTTCCGCCCTTGACGGGGCCAGCCTCGCGCGTGACGTTGCCACCGGCGGCCTTGATCTTCTCGCAGGCGGCATAGGCGTCTGGCACACCCAATGCGATGTGGCCGTAGGCGGTGCCCATCTCGTAGCTGGTGGTGCCCCAGTTGTAGGTCAGCTCAATCTCGGCCTGCGCCGGATTACCCTCGTAGCCCACAAATGCCAGGCTGTATTTGTACTCCGGGTTTTCCGAGCGGCGGATCAGCTGCATGCCCAGCACCTGGGTGTAGAAATCAATGGAGCGCTGGAGGTCGCCAATGCGCAGCATGGTATGGAGAAGTCGCATGGGGTGTTCCTGAAATTTTCTGCAGAGGCAATATCGGACGAATGGGTAGCCGAAGGTCAGGCCGCAGGCGCGCCCTTCTGGCGGGCGGGCTCGGCCTTTGCGAAGGCATCGAGCTGATGGCACTGGGCCATGATGCGGTCAATGGTGGGCGTGTTCGGCACTTCAATCTTGAACACCTTCATCACCGCGATGATGCTGGCCAGGCAAATGTCAGCCATCGTCACGCTGTCGCCATGGCAGAAGGTGCCGGTCTCACTTTCGGTGACCAGGCGTTGCTCCACCGCCTGCAGGCCGGTGGTGAACCAGTGGATTTGCCAGGCGCGCCAGGCGGCATCGTCGAAACCGCCGGTGGTGGTGAGGTACTTCTTCACCCTCGGCGTGATCATCGGGTGCGTGTCGGCGGCCAGCATCGCGGCCAGCGAGCGCACGCGGGCGCGGCCGTGCAGGTCGGTGGGCAACAGCGCCGGCTGCGGATACATCTCGTCGAGAAACTCCAGAATCGCCAGCGATTGCGTGATGGGTGTGTGGGGCTGGCCATCGCTTCGCTTTTCGCGGTCGATCAGCGCAGGAATGCCGCCCAGCGGATTGATCTTGAGGTAGGCCTCGCTGCGCTGTTCGTTGGCATCGATGTTGATGTTGTGCTCGTCCGGCTGCACTCCCTTGAGGTTGAAGGCCACCCGTACGCGGTAGGTGGCCGAGGTGCGCCAGAAGGAGAAAAGCTCAAAGCGGGGGGTGTCGGTCATGGGTGTTCCTGGGGTTCTGGTGGGGCCGTGCCGCCGCGTGGCAAGCCGCACAAGAATAATCCACAACCCGCTTTTGTGCCGAAGAGGGGCTGGCCCGCTTTGCAGCACTGAGTTGCTTCAACCCTTGAGGTCAAACACCAGACAGGTGGTGGTGGCGTGGGCATAAAGCTTGCCGTCAGGCCCGACGATGCGGCCCTCTGCCGTGGCGAGCTGCTTGCCGCAGTGGATCACGGTGCCCATGGCCCGTAGCGGCCCGGTGGCATGTGAGGCGGCGCGTACGATGTTCACGCTCAGCTCGGCGGTGGTGTAGCCGCGGCCGGCCGGCATCAGGGTGTGCACTGCGCAGCCCACAGCGGAGTCCAGCAGGGTGGCGTACCAGCCGCCATGCACGGTGCCCAGCGGGTTGTAGTGCTTGAGCTGTGGCGTGCCCTGAAACACCGCTTTGCCGGGGCTGACTTCCATCAATGCGAAATCCATGGTGTCGGCGATGTGAGGGTAGGGAATCTGGCCGGCCAGCATGGCTTGCATGATCTCCAGACCAGTCTTGCCCATCACCTGCGAAGGCTGGGCCAGCCCCGCCTGGCCACCGCCAGCCAGCAGGCGCTGGCGCACTGCCTGCAATTCCTCGTTCCACTGCATTGCCGTTTCTTCTGTGGTCATGTCGGCCTCCTTCAAGATAAATGTGATCAAGGTGAGTTATATTGCATATACAACAATTGTAGATACAATTGAATCCATGAAACAGGTCCCTGTCACCTCTGCAACAGATGGCGAACTCAAGGCCTTGCTGAGGGCCCAGGGCTGTACCAATCTGCGCCTGCGCCAGTTGATGCGCAGTGTGGCCCGCCACTACGACCTTGAATTCGCCAAGGCGGGACTCAAAGGCACGCAGTACTCGCTGCTCAGCCATGTGCTCAAACTCGGCCCGTTGCGGCCGGGCGAGCTGGCGCGTGGCATGCAGATCAACGCGTCAACGCTCACGCGCAATCTCAAGCCGCTGGTGGATGCGGGATGGATCACGCTGTCTGCCGGCACTGACGCGCGCAGCCGCCTGGTCAGTATCACCGACAGCGGCAAGGCCAAACGGCAGGAAGCCCAACAACGCTGGAAAGCGGCACAGAACAGCCTGAACGAGGCACTGGGCGCGCCGCGTGTGCTCGCGTTGCATGCGCTGATCGGTGAATCGCTGGAACTGTTGTCGGCGATGGGGCCAGACGACGCACCTGACCTTTGACGCAGCGCCGCATAGCCTCAGCGCACCGGCTCAGGCTGCGGGCGTAGTCCCGGGCTGCGGCGGCTGAAACACCTGGCGCGCCTTCAGCGCGGCCGCACGGCTGGCACAGCCCTCGATGTGGTCGTTGACCAGACCCATGGCCTGCATGAAGGCATACATCGTGGTCGGGCCGACAAAGCTCCAGCCGCGCTTTTTCAGGTCTTTGGACAATGTCACCGACGCGGGCGAGGTGGTGAAAGTCTTCAGTGCGTCTAGCGTGATGCGCTTCGGGCGTTCAGCGGGTGCGGGCTCAAGGCGCCACACATAGGCGCCAAGCGAGCCGAACTCGCGGCGCAGCTCCAGCACGCGCTGGGCGTTGTTGATGGTTGAGGCGATCTTGCCTGCGTGGCGCACGATGCCTGCGTCGGCCAGCAGGCGCTTGACGTCACGCTGGTCGAAGCGTGCCACCTGCTCGGCGTCGAAGTTGGCAAAGCCGCTGCGAAAAGATTCGCGCTTGTTCAGAATCGTCAACCAGCTCAGTCCGGCCTGAAAGCCTTCGAGGCAGATTTTCTCGAACAGCCGACGCTCATCGGCCACGGGGAAGCCCCATTCACTGTCGTGGTAGTTCCGGTACAGCGGCGTGGCCTGGCACCAGACGCAGCGCGCGGTACCCGCTTCATCGGTGAACAGGCCGGGGGGTGTGGCGTCAGCAGGCATGGCCCATTCTAGTTTTCAGGTCAGCCACACACCGAGCCAGACCGCCGCGATGACGAGCACCAGCCCCGGCACGATGCGCGCCGCATAAGCGCGGCCCCCTGCGTGGAAGGCCACCAGCGCTTTCATCAGCGAGTTGGTGCTCAGGCCGATGAGGACGGCCCAGAGGGCGGTGTCCAGTGGCAGTTTGTCGGCCTTCACCAGCGAGGCCGCCGAGGCGGCGGTGGCGTGGGCGTCCACCAGCCCGGTCACGGCCGCCGCCAGCAATGTGCCGCGTGCACCCAGCCAGTCGCTGAGTGCTGCAGACATCAT
>CALSAU010000267.1:0-4162 GCA_943372985.1 Polaromonas sp. YR568
GGAATCAGTGGTGGTGATAGGTGGATTTGAACCACCGACATCAGCATTATGAATGCTGCGCTCTAACCAACTGAGCTATATCACCGGCCGACCAGCATTATAGCCAGTTGCAAGCCCCTGCGCCGGCGCCGGGGTTCAGCTGTGGGTGAACACCGGCGGGCGCTTGTGCAGAAAGGCGTCCATGCCTTCTTTCTGGTCGGCGGTGGCAAAGGTGGCGTGGAAGAGGCGACGCTCGAACATCACGCCATCGCTCAGGCTGCTCTCGAAGGCGCGGTTGACGGCCTCCTTGGCGGCCATCACGGCCACTTCGCCGTAGCTGCAGATGACGAGTGCCGCACCCAGCGCCTCGTCCATCAGCTTGTCCAGCGGCACCACACGGCTGACGAGGCCGGCGCGTTCCGCCTCGGTGGCATCCATCATGCGGGCGGTGAGGGTCATGTCCATGGCCTTGGACTTGCCCACGGCGCGCGGCAGGCGCTGAGTGCCGCCGGCGCCTGGAATGATGCCGAGCTTGATCTCCGGCTGGCCAAAGCGGGCGTTGTCCGCCGCGATGATGAAGTCGCACATCATCGCCAGCTCGCAGCCGCCGCCGAGCGCAAAGCCGCTGACTGCGGCAATCACTGGCTTGCGCACGCTGCGCACCGCTTCCCAGTTGCGGGTGATGAAGTCCTGCTTGTACACGTCGGCAAAGCCGTAGGAGACCATCACGCCGATGTCAGCGCCGGCGGCAAACGCCTTCTCGCTGCCAGTCAGGATGATGCAGCCGATGCGATTGTCGGCGTCAAAGGCCTTGAGGGCGGCGCCCAGCTCGTCCATCAACTGGTCGTTGAGCGCATTGAGCTGCTTGGGCCGATTCAGGGTGATGATGCCGACGCCGCGTGTTTCAGGGCCTTCGGTGCGGGTGGTGATGGTTTCGTAGTGCATGCGTGCTCCTCGGATGATTCAGGCGGAATCATGCCACGGGCTTCGTGGGCCCTGGCCTCGCGGACTGCATGCCTAGGGCGTGGGTGCGAGCCAGCGGTCCATCAGCGTGGCATCCTTGACGGCCAGGCGCCAGGTGGTCAGCGCCGGCGGCATGGCCAGCGCCAGCCGCAGCAGGCGCTTGTCGCGCGACACCAGGGCCACCACCTTGCGGGCCGAGCCGGCATACAGCGTGAGGTCGTCCAGTCGGCTCATGCGCCAGCCGGGCAGTGGAGCAGCGCGTTTGGCTGCGCCCTGCGGCACAGGCTCGACACCCAACCATTCGTCGCCCGGTGCAAATCCTGCGGCTTCGGCTGCGCCGCCGCGCAGCACCTGCTTGATGTGAACGCCCTGCGCCTCGCTCACGCGCACGCCGAGCCGGTGCGCCAGCTGCGCCGGGTCCTGGTGCACTGCCACACCGTGCTGTTCCAGCAGGCCTTGCAGGGGCAGCTCGCCGCGGCCGTGGACCCACTGCGCCAGCTCGGTGGTGAAGGGTCGGCCACCGGCGTCTTCCAGTGCGGCGGCAAAGTCGCTCTCGTGCATCGGGCCGGCCTTGCAGCGCTGCCAGAGGGCCCGCATCACGTCGTCCAGCGTGGCCCCTGTGGGGCTGTCCTTGCGCTGGGCGGCGTCTGCCCGCAGCGTGAGGTCAAAACACATCGCGACCAGTGCGCCCTTGGTGTAGTAACTCACCGTGGCGTTGGGGGTGTTCTCGTCCTGCCGGTAGTACTTGACCCAGGCGTCGAAGCTGGCCTCGGCCACAGATTGCACCAGCCGGCCCGGCGTCTGCATCACCTGATTGATGGTCTTGTTGATCAGCTTGAGGTAGGCCGCGTTGTCGATCAGGCCGGCGCGGCGCAGCAGCAGGTCGTCATAGTAGCTGGTGAAGCCTTCAAAAAACCACAGCAGGCGGGTGTAGTTCTCGCGGTCGTACTGGTACTGCGCAAACTCGGCAGGCCGCAGGCGCTTGACGTTCCAGGTGTGGAAATACTCATGGCTGATCAGGCCGCGCAGCGTGGTGTAGCCCTCGGGTGGCCGGGCTTCGCCGACGCGGGGCAGGTCCTTGCGGTTGCAGATCAGTGCGGTCGAGTTGCCGTGCTCCAGACCGCCGTAGCCGTCATCCACCGCGTTGAGCATGAACAGGTAACGACCAAAGGGCGGTTTGCGGTTGCCGTGCCAGAAGCGGATTTCGGTCTCGCAGATTTTCTGTGTGTCGGCCAGCAGACGGGCACCGTCCATCGAAGGCGGTGCGCCAGCCACCACGAAGCGGTGGGGCACGCCGCGTGCAGTGAAGGTGCCGCTCCAGAAGGTGCCCATCTCGACCGGGCAGTCCACCAGCTCAGCGTAGTTCGTTGCGGTGTAGAGGCCAAAACCCTGACGGTCAACTCGCGCTGGCGCCAGCGCCGTGGCGGCGGACCAGGCGGGCCTTACTTTGGGCGCCACGAGCTCCAGGCTGTGCGCCACATCCAGCTGGCCTTCGACCTTCAGGCACAGGCTGGTGCCGTTGAAGAAGCCGCGCTGCGCGTCCAGCCATGCGGCGCGAACCGAGTTGTCGTTGGCATAGACCTCGTAGCGCAGCACCAGCGGCTTGCCGGGTGTGCATTCCACCTGCCAGCTGCATTTGTCGAGCTGGTTCACCGCGAGCGATGTGCGCGTGCCCTGCCGGGCTTCAAGGTGTTGCAGGTGCCGGGAGAACTCGCGAACCAGATAGCTGCCCGGAATCCACACCGGCAAGGCAACGCGCTGCGATGCCGCGGGCTCCCGAATCGTCAGTGTGACGCGAAAGAGGTGGGCGTGGAGATCTGCAGGCTCTACGCGGTAGTGAACCGGTGCCGTGCTGGCCGGAGCAGGGGGTGCTGAAGCGGTGCTTGCTTTGGGCAGGGGCGTTCGAGGCATGGGGTCGGGCCGTCTGTGTGCTCACTGTGCCTTGGCACTGGTGGCCAGAAGCTTTTCGACCTCTTGCGCATTGATGGCACCCGGAACGCGTGACCCGTTGGCGAAAAAGATGGTGGGCGTGCCGGTGATTTTGTACTTGCGCGCCATTTCAATGTTGCGGTCCAGTGCGGCCGCATCACAGCTGGCTTTGGGGGGCGTCTGGTCACGCACCATCCAGTCAGACCAGGCCTTCTGCTTGTCCTTGGCGCACCAGATGTTCTTCGATTTCTCGGTCGAATCGGCGCTCAGGATCGGCAGCAGGAACAGGTGGATGGTGACGTCGTTGATCTTCTGCAGGTCGCGCTCAAACCGCTTGCAGTAACCGCAGTTGGGGTCTTCAAACACCGCCATCTTGCGTTTGCCGTTGCCGCGGACGATGGTGAAGGCGTCCTTCACCGGCAGCGCGTCGAAGTCAATCGCGCTGAGCTTTTCGATGCGCTCTTCGGTCAGGTTGCGTTTGGCGCGCACGTCGATCAGGTTGCCCTGGATCAGGAAGTTACCCTCGGCATCGGTGTAGAAAATGTCGCTCTCGTTGACGCGCACTTCATAGAGACCGTTCATCGGGGTCTTGCTGACTTCCTCGATTTTCGAGAAGACCGGCAGCCGCTCCGCCAGGTTCTTGCGGATGGTGGCTTCCTGGGCCGCGGCGCTGAAGGACGCACCCGTGAATGCGCAGGCCATCAGGCCCAGCGAGGCAAGGCGGCGGAACGCGGGCGTGATCAGAGAGAAAGAATGCGATGTCATGGGGTGTCCAGGTGGTTCGGTGATGCGGTGGTGGTGTGGGTCGGTGATGCTGGGTGCAGCGGCATTCAGCCCGCTGCCTGGCGCGCCACCCAGTTCTTCAGGAATCCGCTGCGGGCAAAGCCTTTCATGCCCCAGTTGCGCAGTGCCTGCCAGCGGCTGTCGGGCTGGGCAAACAGGCCGTGCAGACCGTCGGTGACGGCGCCCATGGCGGCCACATCGGCCTTGCGGGCGCGCTCGTAGCGGCGCAGCAGGCGCTCGTCGCCCAGCTCGCGCCAGTACTCGCGCCCGGCAAGCACCCCTGCCAGACCGGCCACATCGGCCAGGCCCAGGTTCAGGCCCTGACCCGCCAGCGGGTGCACCGTGTGCGCGGCATCGCCCGCCAACGCCCAGCCCGGCCCGACCCAGTGGTCTGCGGTGGCCAATGACAGCGGCCAGCTGCTGCGGGGGCTGATCAGGCGCAAGGCGCTGGTCTCCCCGCTGGTTTCCTCTTTGCAGGCCAATTGCAGTTCGCGGCAGAAGTCATCGT
>CALSAU010000268.1:0-4144 GCA_943372985.1 Polaromonas sp. YR568
GTCAACAAGGACATCGACGGCCTGATCATCAGCCTGGCAGCTGTCGGTACCAGCGGTCTCGGCGGCCCTTACACCCTGCCCGGCTCCGGCACCCGTGACCTTGCCAAGGATGGCCTGGTGTTGTCCATCAAGAAAAATTTCTGAAATAACACGGCATCTAGCTGAGGTAAAGGAGAACTCATGAAACTCGTAACGGCCATCATCAAACCGTTCAAGCTGGATGAAGTGCGCGAAGCACTGTCCGGCATTGGCGTGCAAGGCATCACCGTGACCGAAGTCAAGGGCTTCGGCCGCCAGAAGGGTCACACCGAGCTGTACCGCGGTGCAGAGTACGTGGTGGACTTTCTCCCCAAGGTCAAGATTGAAGCTGCCGTGTCTGACGACCTCGTCGACCGCGTGATTGAGGCTGTCGAGGGCGCAGCCCGCACCGGCAAGATCGGCGACGGCAAGGTTTTTGTCTACAACCTTGAACAAGTGGTGCGTATCCGGACCGGCGAAACCGGCAAGGAAGCGCTGTAAGGCTCACCTTCAAAAGAGAACATTGACATGAAAAAACTACTTGCCTCCCTCGTACTGGGAATGAGCTTGCTGACCATGGGTGCGGGCGCCATTGCCCAAGCCCCGGCAGCTGCCCCCGCCGCCTCCGCTCCTGCTGATGCAGCACCTGCTGCCGCCGCAGCCGCTGCCCCTGCAGCTGCCGCTCCGGCAGCCGCACCTGCGCCTGCCGCTGCTGAAGCCGCCCCGGCCGCAGCACCTGCACCCACGCCCAACAAGGGCGACACCGCCTGGATGATGGTCTCCACCATCCTGGTGATCCTGATGGTCGTGCCCGGCCTGGCCTTGTTCTACGGCGGCCTGGTCCGCAGCAAGAACATGCTGTCCGTGCTGATGCAGGTCATGGTGACGTTCTCGATGATCGTCGTGCTCTGGTTCATCTACGGCTACAGCCTGGCCTTCACCGAGGGCAACGCCTTCTTCGGCAGCTTTGACCGGCTGTTCATGAAGGGTGTCTGGGACAACGCCGCCGGCACCTTTGCCAACGCAGCCACCTTCAGCAAGGGCGTCGTTATTCCCGAGATCGTGTTTGCCGCCTTCCAGGCCACCTTCGCTGGTATCACCTGCGCACTGATCGTCGGCGCCTTCGCCGAGCGCATCAAGTTCTCTGCCGTGCTGCTGTTCATGGTGATCTGGTTCACCTTCAGCTACGCACCGGTTGCCCACATGGTCTGGTTCTGGATGGGTCCTGACGCCTACGCTACCAAGGAAGTGGCTGATGCGATGACTGCCAAAGCCGGTTACATCTGGCAGATGGGCGCCCTCGACTTCGCTGGCGGTACCGTTGTGCACATCAACGCCGCTGTGGCTGGCTTGGTCGGTGCCTACATGATCGGCAAGCGCATCGGCTACGGCAAGGAAGCCATGGCACCTCACAGCCTGACGCTGACCATGGTCGGCGCCTCCATGCTGTGGGTGGGCTGGTTCGGTTTCAACGCCGGCTCCGCACTCGAAGCCAACGGCTTTGCAGCTCTGGCCTTCATCAACACCCTGGGTGCCACCGCTGCCGCCGTGCTCGCATGGTGCGTGGGTGAAGCCCTGATGCGTGGCAAGGCTTCCATGCTCGGCGCCGCATCCGGTGCTGTGGCTGGCCTCGTGGCCATCACGCCTGCCGCCGGTAACGTCGGCATTGGCGGCGGTCTGGTCATTGGTTTTGTGGCTGGCTTCGCCTGCCTCTGGGGTGTGAACGGCTTGAAGAAAATGCTGGGCGCAGACGACTCGCTCGACGTGTTCGGCGTGCATGGCGTGGGCGGTATCGTCGGCGCGCTGCTGACCGGCGTGTTCAACTCGCCAAGCCTGGGTGGCCCAAGCGCAGTGGCCGACTGGACCACGGTTGCCATGGTGGCGCCTGAAGCCTACTCCATCGCCAGCCAGGTCTGGATCCAGGCCAAGGCCGTGCTGCTCACCATCGTGTGGTCGGGTGTGGTCTCCTTCATCGCCTACAAGATTGTTGACCTCACCATCGGTCTGCGTGTGACTGAAGAGGAAGAGCGCGAAGGTCTGGACATCGCTGCCCACGGCGAGACCGCCTACAACCGCTAATCGAATGCCAGGGTCAGTCGGGTCCCGCACCCGGCGCCCGCCAAAGATCTCCTTTGGATGTTCCGCCCGCCCGAGCCTCGGCTCCGGCGGGCTTTTTTTCGCCTCGGCTTTGGGCCAGAGCGGCCTAGGTGCTGAGTGGCACCATGCTTGCTAAATAAGTAACTAACAAGAATCAAGGAGTTGGCGATGCGCCCGGATCTTTCCCTGTCCCGTCTGCGGGCGCAATACCTCGGTGGCGAGATCACGCCGCTGCAGATGGTCGAGTCGCTTCACGCCCACCTGCTGGTCGAAGACGCTGCGCTCGACCGCAATGTGTGGATTCGCCGCCTCACACTCGACGAGCTGCGCACCTACGCCAAGGCCCTGCAAGGGCGTGATCCGCGCGAGCTGCCGCTCTACGGCATTCCCTTCGCCATCAAGGACAACATCGACCTCGCCGGCGTGCCCACCACGGCCGCCTGTCCTGACTTTGCCTACACCCCCGAGCGCAGTGCCACAGTCGTGCAAAAGCTCATCGATGCCGGCGCCATTCCGGTCGGCAAGACCAACCTCGACCAGTTCGCCACCGGTCTGGTGGGTGTGCGCTCGCCCTACGGTGCCTGCAAAAACGCCATCAACCCCGAGTTCGTATCGGGCGGCTCGTCGTCAGGCTCGGCGGTGGCGGTGGCGCTGGGCATGGCCAGCTTTTCACTCGGCACTGACACTGCAGGCTCGGGCCGTGTACCGGCGGGCCTGAACAACATCGTGGGCCTCAAGCCCAGCCTGGGCCGCTTGTCTGCGGCTGGCGTGGTGCCGGCCTGCCGCACGCTCGACACCATTTCCGTCTTTGCCCTCACTTCGGCGGATGCCGCGACGGTGCTGGCCGCTGCGCAGGGCGTTGATGCGCTCGAACCCTACTCGCGCGCCATGCCGCCGGCCGGCTTCAACTTTGGCGCTGGCGCTTTCCGCTTTGGTGTGCCGCGCTCGCAAGACCTGGAATTTCATGGCAACGCCGAAGGGCCCGCGCTGTTTGCGCAGGCAGTGGCCCGGCTGCAAGCGCTGGGCGGCACGCCGGTGGAGATTGACCTCACGCCCTTCCGCGATGTGGCCCGGTTGCTGTACGAAGGCCCATGGGTGGCCGAGCGCTATGCCGCCATTCGCCCCTTCATCGAGCAGCACCCCGAAGCGCTGCATCCGGTTACGCGCGCCATCACCGAAAAAGGCATCAGCTTCTCGGCCCCCGACACCTTTGCCGCGCTGTACCGCCTCAAGGCCCTGCAGGCGCAGACCCTGCCGGTGTGGAGCAGCATCGACTGCCTGCTTGTGCCCACCGCAGGCGCGGCCTACACCATTGCCGAGGTCGAGGCAGACCCGATCCAGCTCAACTCCAACCTCGGCCACTACACCAACTTCGTGAACCTGCTCGACCTCTCGGGCATCGCGGTGCCCGCCGGCTTCATGTCGCAGGGCCAAGCGGCCGGCATGCCCTGGGGCGTGACGCTGCTGGCGCGGGGCGGTCAAGACTTTTCACTGCTCACACTCGCCGCGCGGCTGCATGCCGCCAGTGCGCCCGTGGTGGCCACGGTGGGTGCGCTGTCGCATGCGCCGCACCTCACGGCTGGCTTGCCCGACGCGGCGGCCTTCCCCTCCGGCCAGGTGCGCGTGGCCGTGTGCGGCGCGCACCTCAGTGGCCTGCCGCTCAACCACCAACTCACCACACGCGGCGCACGCCTGCAGGCCGCTGTGAACAGCGCACCCCTGTACAAGCTCTATGCCTTGCCCGGTGGTCCGCCGCTGCGGCCCGGCATGGTGCGCGTTGCCGAAGGCGGCGCCGCGATTGCGATGGAAGTGTGGGAACTGCCCGCCACCGAATTTGGCTCCTTCGTCGCCGGCATTCCCGCACCGCTGGGCATCGGCACCGTGCAGCTTGAAGATGGCAGCGCGGTACAGGGTTTTGTGTGCGAGCCGCTGGCTGCTGCGCAGGCCGAAGACATCACCCACCACGGTGGCTGGCGCGCCTTTCTGCAGTCACGGCAGTGAGCCTTGCTGTGGCCCGACCCGTACACTT
>CALSAU010000269.1:0-4130 GCA_943372985.1 Polaromonas sp. YR568
AGCTGGCGCGGAGATTGGGCGTGAAGACTGGGTTGGTGCATTGATGTGCTGACAGCGGCACGGCGAATGCGATGCCGTGCGTGGATCACACAGGCGACAGATGTGTGAGCGGCAGGTGTCGACTAAAAAGGGAGGACCCAGGCGGTGCAGACTGGACTCAAGGCGCTGGCCCACTGGAGTCCCCGGCCCTTCTGCGTAAGCTAGTCTCTGGAGAACACCACGCGTACGCCTCGGCGTCCGAGCGCCTGTGCAAGCCCTGCGGGGTCATCCACGCGGCCGAGGCGGGTGTATGAGTAAGGCGAGTCGAAGGTCAAATAGAAAATGACCACGGTACGCGATCCCCACAGCAGGAGGTCGCCATTGCGGATCGTGCCGGGCCGGTAGGTGTCCGTCGGCAGCGCGTTCGGCAGGTCCGTCTTCTTCTCATTGCCGTTGAGTTCCTCCATGTCCAGCGTCAGCGGCAACATGGAAGCGAAAGCACGAGCGGCCTCGGTGTCGGCTAGGGTGAGGGCGAAGCGACGCTCGCCGATGGTCATCCACATACGAGACTCCTCCGCTTTTCTGGGGGTCAGAGTGCTGGCCGACGTGGTGCCAGCGGGTGCCGCAAGGCTGGCCGCCTGAGCCACAGTACCACCCCACAGTGCGAAGGGCAACAGCAGCAGGCCCAGCCTTCGCAAGACCCGTAAGTGCCGGGCATGAGGACAAGCGGTCATGCCGAGCCCAGATGTTGCCTGAAGAACGACGTGAGCTTGTCAAACGGGATCACATCCACGCGGTCGTACAGATCGACGTGGCTGGCACCGGGGATGATCACAAGTTCCTTCGGTTGTGCCGCGGCCGCATGGGCCGTTTCGCCGAAGTAGCGCGAGTGCGCCTTCTCGCCATGGATGAACAGCACCGGGCGCGGGGAAATTTCCGCGATGTAGGTCAGGATGGGCATGTTCATGAACGACAGTGGGGTTGTCTGCGTCCACGCGTTGAGGGAGTTGACCGCGCGCGGATGGTAACCGCGCGGCTTCGCGTAATAGTCGTGGTAGTCCACCATGAACTGCGCCTCGCCGCCCTGCAGCTTGTTGTAGGGCGGCTGGTAGGCCGGGCTTCCCTTTTCCGCGTCCTTCCAGCGCTGCTGGGCCAGCTGCTCCAGCATCTGCGTGCGCTGCGCAAGGGTGACGCTGTCGTTGTAGCCCCTGGCCATGACGCGCGTCATGTCGTACATGGTGCTGGCCACAACGGCCTTGACCCGCTTGTCCACCGCGGTGGCATTCAAGGCCATGCCACCCCAGCCGCAGATGCCGATGATGCCAATACGCTCACGGTCGACCGTCGGCTGCAGGCCCAGGAAATCGACCGCCGCGCTGAAATCCTCGGTGTTGATGTCAGGCGAGGCCACATTGCGTGGCTCGCCACCGCTTTCCCCGGTGTAGGACGCATCGAACGCCAGCGTGACAAAGCCACGCTCGGCCATGGTCTGGGCATACAGGCCGGACGATTGCTCCTTCACCGCGCCAAACGGGCCTCCCACGGCAATCGCCGCCAGTTTGCCGCGGGCGTTCCTGGGTTGGTACAGGTCCGCTGCCAAGCGGATGCCGTAGCGGTTCGTGAAGGTCACCTTCTTGTGGTCGACCTTGGCGCTCTTGGGGAAGGTCTTGTCCCATTTGTCGCTGAGCCTCGCGCGCGTCTGGGCCAGAGCGGGAGCAGCGGTGATCAAGCCGACGCTCATGGCGGCAAAGCCTGAGCCGGTCGTCTTGAGCAGGTTGCGACGACTTGTACTGGCAGTCCGGGTGCCAGTTGCAGCGTGGTTATTCATGTTGAAGTTCCTTTGATGCGAAAAATTCGCCGGTGTGCGGGGAATTCTCCCGGCGCTTGATCACTTTGACTAGCTAATCAATTCTTATAAATGCTATTAGTTGAGCTAATCAAAATGCCGTGAGAAACTGAACGCATGGCCAGACGAAACCTCAACGATCTCCTCTCATTTGTCACCGTGGCGCGTGAGGGCAGCTTCACGCGCGCAGCTGCACTGCTGGGGGTGACCCAGTCCGCGCTGAGCCAGGCCATCAGCGGCCTGGAGGCCAGGCTGGAAATCCGTCTGCTGACCCGCACCACGCGCAGCGTGTCACCCACTGCCGCCGGAGAGCGGCTGCTGCACGCCATCGGTTACCGCTTCGACGAGATCGAGGCAGAGCTGGATGAGTTGTCGGAGCTGCGTGACAAGCCGACCGGTACGGTGCGCATCACCTGTGGTGACCATGTGCTCAAGACCACACTCTTGCCCAAGGTCGCACCCCTGCTGCGCCAATATCCCGACGTCAAGGTCGAGTTCGACGTCAACTACGGGCTCAGGGACATCGTGGCGGACCGCTTTGACGCGGGTGTGCGGCTGGGTGACACCATCGACAAGGACATGATCGCAGTGCCCATCGGCCCCCGGCTGCGGATGGCGGCAGTCGCCGCGCCTGACTACTTCGCCAGGCACCCGAAGCCGAAGACGCCACAAGACCTGACGCAGCACAGCTGCATCAACATACGCTTTCCCACGCACGGGGGCCTGTATGTCTGGGAGTTCGAACGCAAGGGCAAGCAGGTGAATGTCCGTGTCGAGGGGCAGGTCACACTCAACAGTACCCCACACATTGTTCTGGCAGCGCTGCAGGGTCTGGGCATCGCTTTCCTGCCCGAGGAAGAGTTCGCCCCTCACATCGAAGAGGGGCGGCTCGTGCGGGTGCTGGAGGACTGGTGTGCGCCTTTCGAGGGCTACTACCTTTACTACCCGAGCCGGCGACAACCGTCGCCCGCGTTCTCATTGGTGCTGGATGCGCTGCGTTCGAAGGAGGCTGCTGGAAAGAAGCGGCAATAGCAGCGGCAACAGCAGCGGCTGTGGCGTACGGCGCAGCCGCTTCAGCGGAATGTCGGCAATTTGTACAAGCTAGCGCTGAAGCTGGGGCAAGTCAGATTGGGGCGCTGATCATAGTAGACACCCACTAACCCCCGCTGCGCAGCAACAAGGCGGGGCTGAGGTTCATCTGGCGCAGCAAGTAACGCGTGCCCATGCCCAGACTGACCCCGCTCACACCCAGGGCGGTGAGCAGGCCACTCCAGTACAGGCCGCTGGGGTCGATGTCCAGGCGCCAGCGCAGCAGGCCGGTGGCCAGGGCGCTGCCGGTCAGCACGGCAAAGCCTGCGGTCACCAGCGCCAGTACGGCGTATTCCCAGTACAGCACCCGCCGCAGTGTGGACAGGCGCGCACCCAGGGTGTACATCACGGTTGCGTCATACACTTGGCGCGACCGACTGGCGGCTACCACGCTGGCCAGCACCAGCAGGCTGGCGGCCAGGCATACGGCAGCCACCACGGCCAGGCCGTTGCTGGCGCGGCCCATGAGGCTGCGGGTTTCGCGCAGCAGCGATTCGGTGCGCACGCTGGCGATGTTGGGCGCCACTGCGGCCAGGCGGTCCTGCGCGGCCAGGGCCTCATCAGCAGGCAGCCAGGCCGCACCTACGTGGCGGGTGATGAAGGGGTCGAGCACGCCGTCGCTGAAGATGGCTTCCAGCCACAGGCGCGACTGCATGCGGCGCTGGCTGTAGATGGCCGAGAGCGTCACGTCCACCGGCGTGCCCATGATCTCGAAGCGCAGCTGGTCGCCCACCTTCAGGCCGAGCTGGTCGGCTTCGCGGTCTTCCATGGCCACGAGCGGTTCGCCCGTGTGGTTGGCGGGCCACCACTGGCCACGGTCGATCACCACGTCGTCGATGTTGCCTTCGCGGTTGCTGAGCTTGTGTTCGTCGCGCGCTTCCAGAGCGCGCTCATCGTCGGCGCTGTCGCGCAGGGTTTCGCCGTTGACCGCCATCAGCCGGCCCAGCACCAGCGGCGCGGTCTGTACGCGGGCCAGGCCTGGAGAAGCCTGCAGCGTTTCGCGCAGGGTGTCGATCTGTTCGGTCTGCACGTCGTAGAACACCATGGCCGGGGCGTTGGCCGGAACGGTTTCATTGACCGTGCGCAGCAGCGACACCACCACCAGCGTGCAGGCCACCAGCAGCGTGAGCGCCGAACCCAGCGACAGCAGCGCCGGCCGCAGCGGCGAATGCGGCTGCTGCAGGCCGGCGAGTGCCAGCTGCAGTTCCACCGGTGG
>CALSAU010000270.1:0-4126 GCA_943372985.1 Polaromonas sp. YR568
GAATGCCGCATCGACCTGATCGCCCAGGCCTGGGCCGTGCTGTCGCGTGCGTCAAGCCCCACCTACACCGACAGCGCCCTGCACGAAATGAAGCAGCAGCTGATGGACACCGACATGGGCCTCATCAAGCTGCTGGCGCCGCCGCTGAAGGAATCCGCCAATAACCCCGGCTACATCCAGGCCTACCCGCGCGGCGTGCGCGAAAACGGCGGCCAGTACAACCACGCCGCTGTCTGGGCCCTGATGGCCCAGGCCGAAAGCGGCGATGTGGATGGCGCCTGGGCCAGCTTTGAGGCGATGAGCCCCGCCCACCGCAGCCGCCACCCGCTGCGCGCCGCTGCCTACGAGCTGGAGCCGTACGTGATGGCCGGCGACATCTATGGTGCCGAGCCCTACCTGGGCCGCGGCGGCTGGAGCTGGTACACCGGTTCGGCCGCCTGGCTGCACCGCGCGGCGGTGGAAACACTGCTGGGCCTGGGGGTGCAAGGCGGCAAGCTGTCGCTGTCGCCGCGCGTGCCCACGCACTGGGACCAGTTCACGATCCAGCTGAAGCTGCACGGCCATGATCTGACGCTGCGGTGGTTTCGCGTGGCAACGGCCGCGCAAGATGAAGATGAGGCTCATGCCAGGCTGGCGTGGGGCGAATGGATTGAGCTGACGGGGCTGCCGCAGGTGGCGTTGTTGCAGGTCAGCGGCACACAGCGATCGAGTTGATACGATCAACTGGCGAAAGGTGTTTCCCAAACAGCCAATCTATCGATCAGTTTCTTGCCGTTGAGGGGGAGACCATACCGCAGTGGCGGTGGCGTGCACCGCGAGTTTCCCGTCCGCACCCCACAGCTTGGCCTCAAGAAACACGAGCTGCTTGCCAGCCTTGATGACGGACGCTTCACCTCGTGACTCACCCAGCATCAATGGTGCTATGAAGGTGCTCTTGATCTCTACCGTGGGTAGCCAGGATCGTGTTTTGGCATAGGCGGCTATGGAAATCAGAACATCGACCATGGCAACGGCGAAGCCGCCCTGAACATTGCCGTAGTAGTTCTTGAACGCCGGCTGAGGTGCGAAGCGAAGAACCACGCGACCGACGTCCAAGTCGGCGTCCTCCACCGAGAAGTGAGGCAGCGCCGTACAGTCAAGCTTGGGCTGGCCGTCCAGGAGGGCTTGAAGCTGTGCGGCCTCGGACATGGTGATGATGCTGACGCCTAACGCCGGCGCTGAGGCGACCGCGAAAGCTCGCCGTAGCGGGTCGGATCGAGCAACCTGTTAAAGCTCATTCTTATGCTCCGAAGTTTTGCCGAACTCGACTGTGATTCTTGGAGCTGGCAAACCTAGCGCCTTCGCAGCACGAATGTATGAAATACGAGCGCGCTCGAAGCTTAACCATGCGCGGCGTTCGGACAGAAAAAACTCTGCAGCCTGAGAAAGCGCCTCGGAAGAAGCTGCCTCGCCCTTGCGCAAGCCAAAGCGCAACTCTGCCAAGTTCCACGCGCCTTCGAACCCCAGCTTGCTGTATGTAAGCGCATGGCGCAATGCTGCGTATCGCAACTCCGTCGGGAGCGACGTATTGGCTGCTTGACGCATGCTTGGACCGAAACCCATGAGCTTTAAATTTGATATATCCCGCAAAACTGCGGAACAACGTGGCGACGTGCGGAATAACATGGCCCGCAAAAATACGTAAAGTCGTTGGATATCAACGACTTGCAGCAATCAACGGTGTGCATGCACTGGTATAACAATTTCAGCAAAACCGCCGCCATACCGCCTCCTTGAACCTGCCCCTGCGCGCCACTATAGCCAGCAAGCGCCAACGGGTCGATAGCCGGCGTCCCCCCAATTTGAGTACGACGGCACTTGCTTCGGGTAGAGGTCAGGCCTGACCCTCTGGCCCACCACAAGCATCGCCGGAGACCACCGTTGGCGCACCCACCCACAGCCTGGCGCGCGATGCGGGATCCATGTTGGCGTGCCGCGATGGATGCCGGGTCAAGCCCGGCATGACAGCCTGGCTTGTGCCGCGCAGACTCCTACGACCCCAGCAGCTCACCCACCGGCTTGAGGTCATCGACCCGGTCGCACACGGCTTTGATGGCCATCATGATGGGGATGCCCAGCAGCAGGCCCCACACGCCCCACAGCCAGCCCCAGAACAGCACACCCACAAAGATCACGACGGGGCTCATCCGGCTGGCCCGCCCGGTCAGCCAGGGCATGAGCAGGTTGCCCTCAATGACATTGATCAGCAAAGACGCGCCGCCCACCACCAGTGCCATGTTGAGCGTGCCAAACTGCAGGAACGCCACCAGCGCCGCGCCCAGCGTGACCGCGATGGAGCCCACGTAGGGCACCAGGTTCAGCACGGCCGCCGCAGCGCCCCACACCGCCGCGTATTCAACCCCCAGTGCCCAGAACACCAGCCCGGTGGTCACGCCCACCAGCACGCTCAGCAGCAGTTGCACCAGCAGGTAGCGCTGCACCTGTTCGGATATTTCATCCAGCGCCTGCACGGTCAGTTTTTTCTTGGTCAACGTGGGCCCGGCGATCTTGACCAGCTTGCGCCGGAATGTATTGCCCGACGCCGCCAGGAAGTACCCCAGGAACAGCACCACCACCAGTTGCCCCACGGCCCCCGCCACGCCGAGCGTGCCCACCACCAGGTAGTCCTTGATGTCAAAACGCGGCTTTTCCACCACCACACGCGTGACGCCGCGCGTGGCCATGGGCGGCGCGGCGGCCTCTTCAATGCGGGTCGCGGCCTTTTGCACCTGGTCCAGCGCACTGGGCTGGCCGCGCTGGTTGCGCATGGCGTCACGCAGTTTTTGCGCTGCCAGCGGCAATGAATCGATCACCCGGGTCGCGTCGTCGGCCAGTGAATACGCCGTGCCGGCGCCGCCCAGGACCAGCGCAACCAGCACCAAAGCCGCACCGGCGTGGCGTGGCAGGCGCCGGCGTTCCAGCCAGTTGACCGCCGGCGTCACGGCGTAGCTCAGCATCACGCCCAGCGTCAGCGGAATCAGCACAGCACTGGCCCATTTGAGGGCAGCCAGTGCTGCCAGCACGGCCAGGACCGCCAGTGACAGGCTGCGCACGCCCACCGGCATGTGCAGCAGCACCTGGGGCGCGTCGGGTTCGCTGCGCTCAGCGGGTTCGTTGGGGTCCTGTTCGGGCATCGGGGCATTGTGCCCGCGCGGTGCTGTTTCAGGTTGCGTTTTCAGGCGGCGAGCGCTTCGCGCACAGCGGCCAGCTGGCGGCGCGACACGGCCAGCAGATCGTCCACCCCGTTCAGCCGCACCGCCCAGCCTTCGCCCTCTTCAGGGTCATGGTGGCGCTCCAGCGCGCGCATGGCGTGGCGCAGCACCAGCGCGTTGCGGTGCACGCGCAGGTACTGGGCGGCGTAGCGTTCCTCCAGCTCGTTGAGCGAGCCGTCCAGGATGTAGCTGCGCGCGGCGGTGCGCACGGTGATGTACTTGAGCTCGGCCTTGAAGTAAAGCACCTCGGCCAGCGGCACACGCTCGGTGCGGCCGCGGTCCTGGATCAGCAGGGACTCCTGCACGGCGGGCGCCGATGCACCCGGCGTGGCGCCCGCCAGGCGCAGCACTTTTTGCAGCGCCAGCTGCAGCCGCTCCAGCCGCACGGGTTTGGTCAGGTAGTCGGCCGCCTCGATTTCAAAGGCCTGCACCGCGTGTTCGGCATGGGCGGTGACAAACACGACGGCGGGCCGCCGCGGCAGGGCCTGAAGGGCGCGCGCCAGCGCAATGCCGTCGGCGCCGGGCATGTGCACGTCCAGCAAGACCGCATCAAAGTGCTCGTGCTGGATCAGCTGCATGGCCTGCGCGGCGTTGGCCGCCTCGGCGCCCACCTGCACCGCCGGCGCGGTGCAGTCGCCCAGCAGTGTGCGCATGCGCGAGCGCGCCAGTTTTTCGTCGTCCACGATCAGAACCTTGAGCACCATGGTCACTCCGCCGGAATCTCGATGCGCGCCTGGTACACGCCGTCTTTCAGCACGGTCTGGAACTGCGACTGCACGTCGTGCAACAGCCGCAGGCGGTCGCGCACATTGTCCAGCGCCAGGCCGTTGCCGGGCCGGCCCTGTCCGCCGGGCACGGTGTTGGTGACCTTGATC
>CALSAU010000271.1:0-4119 GCA_943372985.1 Polaromonas sp. YR568
CTGGATCACCACAATGTCGGCCAGCCGGGTGATCACCGCCTCACCGCCCGGGCGCAGGCTGCGGGCCTCATCGGCCATGAAGCGCAGCATGGTCTGGCAGCCTTCGTCGTGCGGGACTTCACCCGCTTCAATGGCGATCACCGGCGGCAGCAGCGCCACCAGCTGGCGCGCGGCCGGGTGGTCAAACCGAACGGCGCCGCAGACCAGCCGCGTGGGCGCGCCGCCGCCGCCATGGCGCAGCACCTCATAGCGGTCGCTTACGGCCTGGCGCGGCAGGCTGAACAGGTCGGGCGCATCGGCGCCCGGCTCGTGCAGCAGGTTGTGCCCGCGGCCGTGTGGCAAGGAAGACACAAGGGCAAAGTCCCCCGGGTGCAGCCAGCGGCTGCCTGCGCCGTCAAGTTCAAGCCAGCAGCGGCCGCTGGTGACCATGTGGAACATCAGGCAGTCCGCCAGCGCCGGCATGCGCGCACCCCAGGGCGCGGTCAGCTCTGAATGGCAATAGAAGACGCCGTCCATGCGCAGGTAGTGCAACGCTTCGCCCAGCGGGTCGGCAAAGCTTGAAAGTGCGGTGGTATCCATGGGCTCGACTGTGCCGCAACCCGCGCCGTGGGTCCAGCCAGTCTGGACGATCAGTCATTCAAACCCGACTTTCAGCGATTGTTGAATGGCTGAAGCACCACGAAACTGCACGTACTGTCTTTTCATCAACCCAAGGAGTGAAGCATGAAGAAAGTACTTGTGATTGGCGCGACCGGTGGCTCGGGCGTGGCTGCGGTGCAAAGCCTGCTGGCGCGTGGCTGCGAGGTCACGGCGTTTGCCCGCCGGCCCGAGGCACTGGCCCACCTGCAAACCCAGGGCCGGCTCACGCTGCTGGCCGGCGACGCCATGAACCCCGCCGACATTGACCGCGCCGTGCCGGGCCACGACGCCGTGGTGGTGACCTTGGGCATCAGCGAAAACCCCCTGCAGGTGCGCCTGCGCGGCAGCGCCGGCACCGCCATGAACGTGCGGTCCCAAGGCACACGCCACGTGATTGACGCCATGCGCCGCCACGGTGTGCGCAAGCTGGTGGCACAAACCACGTTTGGCGCCGGCGCCACGCGCGGCAAGCTGCCTTTCATTTACAAGCTGATGTTCGGCCTGCTGCTCAAGCCGCAGATTGCCGACACCGAGCGCCAGGAAGAAGCCGTGCGCGCCAGCGGGCTGGACTGGGTGCTGGCGCAGCCGGTGAACCTGACGGACGACGACGTGGCCGACGCACCGTTGGCGTCGGCTGAGGGCGCCTACCGCAGCATGAAGATCGCGCGACGGCAGGTGGGGCAGTTTCTGGCGGATGCGGCACTGACGGGCCGATACATCGGCGCGTCAGTGGCGCTGTCTGCGCTCAACCCCAGGTAGCCGCAATCAACCCGCCCAGGTTGGCCTCATACGCCCCCACCAGTGTGACCTGCCCCTGGGCCGGCGGCGTATAGGCGCCCATGGCCTGCACCAGCGCCTGCACCTCGGTGTTCAGCAGTTGCTGGCCATTGGCAAGCTCAAACACCTCCACCTGCCGGTCGGTGCTGAGGTACCAACCCGAAACAGTCACTTTGTCAGTGGTGCCTATCACCGACACCTCCAGGTTGTTGCCTGCCTTGCGGAACCACAGCTGGCTGGCATCTATGCCGGCCGCGAACTTGAGCACATCCGCAACGCCCGCCGTGGCGTCGTTTTCCACCAGCGTGTCGGCTGCGTCGCCGCGCGCAAACAGGTAGGTGTCACCGCCCTTGCCGCCTTCCAGGCGGTCGTTGCCGGTGCCGCCCTCCAGTAGATCGGCCGCGTCACCGCCGCGTAGCGTGTCGTTGCCGGCCAGGCCACGCAGGGTGTTGCCCGCGTCGTTGGCGGTCAGCACGTTGTTGAGTGCGTTGCCGGTGGCCGTGACCCCAGTTGTCCCGGTGAGGGTCAGGTTTTCCAGCTCAGCGCCCAGCACGTAGCCCAATGCAGTCTGCACGGTGTCTGTGCCCTCGCCTGGGGCCTCCTGGATTGAGTCGCCAGCATCGTCCACCACATAGACGTCATTGCCCATGCCACCCACCATCAAGTCAGCACCAACGCCGCCGTCCAGGCGATCATTGCCTTCGCCACCATA
This sequence comes from Polaromonas sp. YR568, assembly GCA_943372985.1. Lineage (GTDB taxonomy): Bacteria > Pseudomonadota > Gammaproteobacteria > Burkholderiales > Burkholderiaceae_C > Polaromonas. The sequence continues at coordinate 2,129 of CALSAU010000271.1, forward strand.
CAGCGTATCGTTGCCCGCGCCTGCGCGCAGGGCGTCGTTACCCGCCATGCCCATGAGGATGTTGGCCGCAGCATTGCCGGTCAGCGTGTTGTTGGCCTGGTTGCCCACGCCGTCCAGTGCGTCCGAGCCGGTGAGGGTGAGGTTCTCCAGCTCGGCGGCCAGAACCAGTGAAACGCTGGCCTGCACCGTGTCTGTGCCTTCACCCGCCAGTTCAATCACCAGATCGCTGGTGCTGTTGACCACATAGACGTCATTGCCCTCGCCGCCCATCAAGACATCCTGGCCCACGCCGCCGCGCAAAGTGTCGTTGCCCGCCAGGCCTATCAGCGTACTGCCGGCCGCATTGGCCACCAGCAGGTTGTTCAGCGCATTGCCGGTACCGGTCAAAACGGCCGTGCCTGTCAGGGTCAGGCGCTCTACATGGTCAGCCAAGGTATGGCTCACGCTGGCCAGCACCGTGTCGGTCCCACCGTCCGCCAGTTCAATCACCAGATCAGCGGCGGAGTCCACCACATACACATCGTTGCCCGCGCCACCGGACATCTGGTCCCCGCCAGCGTTGCCTTCAAGCCGGTCGTTGCCTTCACCGCCAATGAGCGTGTCGTTACCGTCGCCGCCGCGCAAGGTGTCGTTGCCGGCCCATCCAACCAGCGTGCTGCCTGCGGCATTGGCAATCAGCAGGTTGTTCAGTTCGTTGCCAGTGCCACGGAGCCCTGCATTGCTGCCGGTCAGCGTGAGCCGCTCCACATGACCGGACAAGGTGTAACTGACCGACGCCAGCACGGTGTCCGTCCCCTCACCCACAAGCTCCGTCACGCTGTCACCGGCATCGTCCACCACATAGACGTCGTTGCCCGCGCCGCCTTGCATGACATCGGCGCCCGCGCCGCCATCCAACCGGTTGCTGCCGCTGTTGCCCACCAGCACATTCGCCAAGGCATTGCCGGTCGCCGCCAGGTTGCGAGTGCCGAGCAGCGTCAGGGCTTCAACCTGGTCTGGCAAGACATAGCTGACTGACGCCTGGACTTGGTCATGGCCCTGCCCAGCCAGCTCGACCACCAGATCGCGGCTGTTGTCCACGGCATACGCGTCGTTCCCCGCGCCGCCGGTCATGGTGTCCGCCCGTCCCAGCCCGTCGATCGTGTCGTTGCCCGCCGTGCCCACCAGGTTGTCGGCGGCGGCGGTGCCGATGATGGTCAGCCCGGCTGCGTCGGCAACCGTCAGCTTGAAGGTCTGGATGGCAATGGCGCCCCGGCCGTCCATGACGCGTGCCTCCAGAGTCAGTGCTGCGGACTCCCCCGCAGGTGGCGTACCTGCCAGGGCGCGCGTGGCCGGATCGAACGCCAGCCACTCGGGCAACGCCTGTCCGCCCCTTTGCATCACCTGCCAGCTGAGCGTATCGCCCGCGTCCGGGTCAGAGAACATGTGCAATGGCAGCGTCAAAGACCAGGCTTCATCCGGCGTAGCCTCCTGATCGGGCAGCGCCTGCGCAGCCACCGGAGCACGGTTGCCGCCGATCTGCCCGCCGCCGGCAAGCACCGCGAGCATGCCAGCAACGTCCAGCGTGGTGCCATCAGCGAACTGGATCTCTTCCACGCCATGCCGGTTGTCAAGGGACCAATATGCCAGGCTGATACGGTCGCCACTGCCCGTGTTGTCCAGGTACAGGTTGTAATCGTCCTGGCTCAGGAGAATGTCCCCGGCGCCGACCGTGGCGTCAAAGCGGACCACGTCGGCGCCTGGCTCCTGTGTCCATTCAGCAATGGTGTCTGAGCCATGGCCTCGCGAGAACAAGTAGGTGTCCTGCCCAGCATCCCCGTCCAGATAGTCGTTGCCAAGCCCGCCGGTCAGGGTGTCGTTGCCGCTACCGGTGTGCAGCTCGTCGTCGCCTGCTCCGCCGTCCAGAGCGTCGTCATAGTCAAGATAGCCGATCAACGTATCGGGACCGTCCGTCGCCGTGGCGTCCATGATGCGCTGCTGGATATCGGTCA
>CALSAU010000272.1:0-4113 GCA_943372985.1 Polaromonas sp. YR568
ACGGCGGAGATGACGATTTCCATGTCCATCTCGGGCAAGGCGCTGAGCAGTGCCAGCCCGCCAGCGCTCACGCCCAGCGGTTGCCGGCTGCCCACGGGGACCGAGGGCGTCTGGATCGGGTAGGTGCCCTGCGTCCTTGAAATGCACACCGCGTCGTAGCCGCTGCGCAGGAAGAGGAAGGAGGTGTCGCCCGTTTGCTCAGCCAGTGCCGTGCATACGGGCTGGCAGATGTCCTTCAGGTTGAACTGGTGCGTGGCCGAGATGCCCAGCTCAAAGAGCAGCGGGCCGAGGCTGTAGCGGCGATTGCTGGCGTTCTGCACCAGCATGCCCTCTTGCGTCAGGGCCTTGAGCAGCCGGTGCGCGGTGGGACGCTCCAGCCCCATCTGCTGCGACAGATCCACCAGCCGCACCCCATGAGGCGCCTGTGCAGCCACCATCCGCAGGGCCCGGATGGCCCTGCTGATGGTTTGCGTACCGGCAACTTCGCGGGATTCAGAGGGAATGGAAAACCTCGCGCTTCAGGGGCATGGGCTCAAGTCAGTCGAGCACCACGTTGGCGAGCGTGACGGCCTTGGCCATCTTCTCGGACTCGACCTTCATCAGTGCCGCAAACTCGGCCGGCGAGCTGGCCAGATCTTCTGCACCGGCATTGGCCAGTGTGGTCTTCATTTCGGGGCTGGCCAGGGCTTTTTTCACTTCGGCGCCCAGGCGCTCGACGATGGCCGGTGGCATGCCCTTCGGACCCATCAGGCCGCTGTACAGCACCACTTCCAGCGGAATGCCGAGTTCTTTCAGCGTCGGCACATCGGGTGCGGCGGCGGAACGCTTGGCCGAGGTGACGGCCAGGCCGTTGATCTTGCCGCCCTTCATCTGGCTGATGGCCGGTGGCATGGTGGAGAAGGTGTACACCACCTCGCCGCCAATCACGGCCTGCGTGGCTGGCGAGCTGCCCTTGTACGGCGCGTGCAGCGAGTTGGTGCCGGTCAGGTTCTTGAACGACTCGCCAGCCAGGTGCGTGATGGCCCCGTTGCCGGAAGAGGCATAAGCCACCTGGTCAGGCTTGGCCTTGGCCAGCGCCACCAGACTCTTGACGTCCTTGGTGCCGGAATTGAGGCTGGAGATCAGCATCAGCGGCGTCGAGGCCACCAGGCTGATCATGGTGAAGTCATTCCACGAGTCGTACTTGAGTTTCTTGTAGGCCGCAGCGGCGATGGCGTGGCTGGTCATGTCCTGGAAGTACAACGTGTAGCCATCGGGTGCCGCGTTGGCGATGTACTGCGATGCGATGGTGGTCGCTGCGCCGGGCTTGTTCTCGACGATCACGTTCTGGCCCATCTGCGCCGTGAGGCGGGCAGCGAGTGCACGCGACAACACATCCGAAATGCCGCCCGGCGTGAAGCCGATGACCAGCGTGATGGGCTTGGAAGGATAGGCGGCGGTCTGCGCGGCCGCAGGTGCTGCAAAACCGACTGCACAGAAAAGCGCAGCCCATAAGGTACGGTGTAGTGTCTTCATGCGAGTGTCCAGGTAGATGCGGGTTGTTAAGGCGGGTTGACGAGAAGGTGAAAACAAGGCGAAACAAGGTGAGCGTTGAATCGATTCCGGTTCGGCCTGACTTTCAGCGTCTCCCTGCACGGCTTTTCAGCAGGCTTTGGAACACGCTTTCAGAAGGTCCGTATTCATCGTAGGACGCGCCAAGTTTTGCTGTCAACACAAGCTTTGCATATTGCACTATTTGGACTTTTTTCGTCCGCCACTTTGTGCGATGCACCAGCTGCGGGCAGGGTGCTTCTGTTCTGGGGCACACGATCAACAAAGCGGTGCATAGGCCGACACAGGAGTCACAAGAGGTCGTGCGATTTCCAGCGCCCGCCAACTCATTACATGGGTCGCGCAAAAAGTTCCACCATTTGGACTAAATGAGTCCTGCATTGACTTCATTTTTAGCCTCAGAGTACGATGAATTTCGACTTGGCGTGAACGGGTAAACGCGCGCTCCAGAGCGCTGCCTTGTAAAGAACCGCACCGCACCAGACCGACCGCATTGCCCCCCCCTTCACAGCATCAGACAACGAAAGACAGCCGTGACCCGCCCCCTTCTGCCCCGCCACAACCGCTACGACTACATCCCCCTGAACGAACGCAAGGACTACAGCTGGCCCGGCGGCGCGCGGCTGGCGTTTGTCTTCACCACCAATATCGAGTGTTATGCGTTTGGCGCCGGTCTGGGTCACGACCCGGCCAAGGTCGGCGAACCGCAAACCCACCGCAACTACTCGTGGCGCGACTACGGCAACCGCATCGGCATCTGGCGGCTGTTCGAGATGCTGGACGAACTCAAGATGCCCGCTGCGCACAACACCAACAGCCTTGTCTATGACTACGCGCCGCAGATCATGGACGAGATCCGCCGCCGCGGCGACGAGATCGTAGGCCATGGCCGCACCAACGCCGAGAACCACCGCGGCATGTGGGAAGCGGACGAGGAACGCATCATCAAGGAAGTGATCGACAAGTTCGTCGCCCACGAAGGCAAGGCGCCCACCGGCTGGATGGGCTCGGGGGCCTACGAAACCGCCAACACGCCCGACCTGCTCAAGGAAGCCGGCTTCAAGTACCTGATGGACTGGCCGATGGACGACCAGCCGATCTGGATGCGTACCCGCAGCGGCCCGATCCTGTCGGTGCCCTACCCGGTCGAGCTGAATGACGCGCAAATCATCACCCACCGCAAGCAGGACGCCAGCGAGTTCTGCGACATGATCGTGCAGCAGTTCGACGAAATGATCGAGCAGTGCGCCCGCCATCCACTGGTGATGAACATTTCGGTCCACCCCAATGTGTTCGGTCAGCCCTTCCGCCTGCGCCTGCTGCGCAAGGCCATGCAACACTGTGTGCAGGGCCCGCACAGGGACAAGCTCTGGCTGGCACGACCCGGCGAGATTGCCGACTACTGCTACAGCTTGCCACCCGGCATCATTCCGGGCAGCTGATCAGGCCGCTGATTCTTCCCCCACCTTCACGGTGCCCGCTGCGCAAGCTGCGTGGCGACACCGCCCTCACCACTCACCCGGAGCACCCATGAGCATTCCTGTCGGCAGCAGCGTCAGAGCACGCGCCCCTTACCAGTCCATCGTCAACCGCCCACCGCTCGCCCTGCCGGGCGGTGCCCGCGTGGTGATCTGGAACATCGTCAACGTCGAAGTGTGGGAGCCCACGGGCGCCATGCCCCGTGCGGCCCTGCCACCCCCGATGGGCAACCCGCTGCTGCCCGACGTGCCCAACTGGGCGTGGCACGAGTACGGCATGCGCGTGGGCTTCTGGCGCATTCTGGAAGCGCTGACGGACCGCAAGATGAAAGCCAGCTTCGCCCTCAACGGCGCCACCTGCAAGATGTACGAAGAGGTGTGCACGGCCGCGCTGAAAGCCGGCTGGGAATTCATGGGCCACGGCCTGGTGCAGCGCCCCATGCACAAGGTGGAAGACCAGCTCGCCGCCATCAAGGAGAGCATGGAGGAAATCCGCAAGTTCACCGGCAAGGCACCGCGCGGTTGGGAAAGCCCAGGCCTGACGGAAACCGACGAGACGCTGGACAACCTGGCCGAATGCGGCATCGAGTACGTGGCCGACTGGGTGCTGGACGACCAGCCGGTGGCGCTCAAGTCATCCAAAGGCGCTATCACCTCGATTCCCTACACCGTAGAGCTGAACGATGTGGTGATCTCGGCGGTGCAGCAGCACCCGTCTGACGAAATGCTCAAGCGCGGCAAGGCGCAGTTTGACCGCCTTTACCGCGATGGCGCCAAGGCGCCGCGCGTGATGGCGATCTCGGTTCACCCGTACCTCAGCGGCGTGCCACACCGCATTGGCTACCTGGAGCAGCTGTACGACTACGTGCTGGGCCACGAAGGCGTGCTGGTGTGGACGGGCGAGGAGATTCTGGACTGGTTTCTGGCGCAGCAACGCGAGGCAAAGTAAAAACGCATGACACTGCCACGCATTCTTGTGGTGTCGCTCGGCGGCACCATCACCATGACCACCAGCGCAGCTGGTGGCATCACCCCCCCGCTGACGGCCGAGCACTTGGTGGCCAGCGTGCCGCAACTCTCATCT
>CALSAU010000273.1:0-4109 GCA_943372985.1 Polaromonas sp. YR568
CAGTTCCTGTCCGAGATGACCGACGTGATGGTGTCGCACCAGTGGGACAACCCGCTCAACTACTTTTATTTCGATGTGTGCTGGCAGGGCTATCCACTGGTACACAACGCGAGCCTGTGCCCCGACCTGGGCTATTACTACCCCGACAACGACGTGCCCACGGGCTGCGAGCAATTGCTGGTCGCATTGGCGCATCACGACGATACCTGGGAGGCCTACCGCGAAGAACAGCGCCGGCTCATCGCGCGGTATCTGCCGGGCGACGCCGCCATGACGCAGCGCTACGCGCAGCTGCTGACAGACCTGATGTCCCGGCCCATCACCTGAAGCGCATCGATGAACATCGGCATTTCCGTCCTGACCAGCCCCGACGCGCATGTGTGGAGCAGCGGTCTGAACCAGAACCTGGCCTTCCTGGTCATGCTGCTGCGCGCAAGCCCACAGGTAGACGACATCTACCTGCTCAACGGCGGCATCAGTGACACGCTGCCGACCGGCATGGACATCGCCGTGATGGGCGCCCCGCTGGTCAGGCCGCACGAGGTCACCAACACCATCGACGTCGTGATCGAGATGGGCGCGCAGATGCCCACGGCCTGGCTGCACCGCGTGCGCGCGCTGGGGGCAAAAATTGTGCTCTTCCTGGCCGGGCAGTCCTATTCGTCGCACATCGAATATCCGATGTTCGGCCGCCCCGGCAGCACGCTGTTCAATGGCTCCATCTGGGACGAGGTCTGGGCGTTGCCCCAGCACATGCACAACAGCGCGCCGCTGCTGCGCACGCTGACGCGCCTGCCGGTGTTCGAGGTGCCGCACCTGTGGTCACCCGTCTACCTGCAGCAGCAGTCGCAAGTCATGCAGGAGCGCAACCAGCCGTTCGGGTTCGATCCGCAGTCGCGCGTGGCGCCGCACCCGGGCTGGCGCGTGGGCATCTTCGAGCCCAATATTTCGGTGCTGAAGAACTCCACCCTTCCCATTCTGGCGTGCGAGCAGGCGAACCGGCTGGAGCCCGCCAGCATCGCGCGCGTGATGGCCATGAACACCTTGCACATGAAGGAGCACCTCACCTTCAATCATTTCGCGTCGCACCTGGACATCAGCCTGCAGGGCAAGGCCAGTTACGAGCCGCGGGTGCTGTTTGCCGAATGCATGAGCGTGTTCTCGCTCAACGCCGTGATGGCGCACCAATGGGAATGCGAGCTCAACTACGCTTACTACGATGCGCTGTATGGCGGCTATCCGCTGGTGCACAACTCCGATGCGCTCCAGCGCGCCGGCGTCGGCTTGTTTTACCCGGGGTTCAGTGCCACCGAAGGCGGCCGCGTGCTGGTGGACGCCTGGCGCCAAGGGCCCGGCTACTGGCAGGACTACCACCGCCGCGCGCTCGACTGGCTGGCCACGCTGGCACCGGACCACCCGGCCAATGTCGGCGCGTTCATGCATCGGCTGCATTCGATCCAGGGGGCCCGAGCATGACGCCGCCGCAGCGCAAGCTACGGGTGGGCGTCACCATTGCCATTCGCGACAACCCGCAGCTCATCTGGGAAAACGGCCTTTTCCAGAACTGCGTGTTTCTGGCGCAGTTGCTCAGCCGCTCGCCCGCGGTCCAGGAGGCCGTGCTCGTCAACACGGGCGTTTCCCCCGCCGGCGACTGGCTGCAGCCGCAGTTCACGGGCATCCGCCTGGTGACCCCGGACGAAGCCGCGCAGTCGCTGGACGTCATGATTGACATGGGCACCCAGTTGCTCGCCGGCTGGCACCAGGCGTTTCGCGCGCGCGGCGGACGCAGCGCCTGGATGCGGCTGGGCAACGACTATGTGATCGACATCGAGCGAGCCATGTTTGGCCGGCCGCCCGCGGCCCTGTGGATGGACACGCCCTACGAGGCCATCTGGCTGCTGCCGGAGCACGAACACAGCTGCAAGGACTACTACGCGCTCACGTCACGCGCGCCGGCGCGCGTCTTGCCGCACCTGTGGACGCCTCTGTTTGTGGACAAAGGCATCGCCACGCTGCCGCCGGACAAACCCTGGGGCTACCAGCCCGGACGTGCCATGTGGCGTGTCTGCTGCTTCGAGCCCAACCTGAGCGTGGTGAAGAACTGCCTGGTCCCGCTGCTCGTTTGCGAAGAAGCTTACCGTGCCAACCCGGCCTTCCTGCAGATGCTGCACGTCACCAATGCACTGGAGCTGAAGCAGCATCCGCAGTTCGCGGGCATGGCGGGCTCGCTGGACATGGCACGCCACGGCGTTGCGAGCTTCGAGGGCCGCTTTGCGACCTATGAATTCATGGCGCACTACGGCGACTGCATCGTCAGCCACCACTGGGAAAACGGGCAGAACTACCTCTACTACGAAGCCCTGTACGGCGGCTATCCGCTCATTCACAACTCCGAATTCATCAAGGACTGCGGTTACTACTATCCGCACTTTGACTGTCAGGCGGGCGGCGCCGCGCTACTGCGCGCTTTCATGGAGCACGACCGGCGGCTGGAGGACGAGAAGCGCAGCACGGCAGCGTTGCTGCACAGCGTGGATGTGGACAACCCGGCCAACATCGAGGCCTACACCTGCGCGCTGCTGGCGCTGTTCCAGACCCCCTGACGTAAAAATGCCCGGCATTGCCGGGCATTTTTTTATGGCCGTGTCTGCAGCTCAGAACGGAATGTCGTCGTCCATGTCATCAAAGCCGCTGGACGACTTGGCCGGCGCCTGGCGCGGTGCCGGAGCCGGTGCACGCGGTGCGGGTGCTGCAGCGCGGCGCGGGGGCGGTGCGCCGCCGCCGTCTTCGTCACCACCACCGCCGGGGCCGCCCATGCCTTCACGGCCGCCCAGCAGCTGCATTTCGGTGGCGATGATGTCCACGGTGTTCTTGTCAATACCGTCCTGGCCGGTGTACTTGCCGTACTTCAGGCGGCCTTCCACATAGATGGGGCGGCCTTTCTTGACGTATTCGCCGGCGATCTCGGCCAGGCGGTCATAGAACGTGACGCGGTGCCACTGGGTGTCTTCCACCGTCTCACCGGTGGTCTTGTCCTTGCGGCGGCTGCTGGTGGCCACGCTGACGTTGGCCACGGCCTGGCCCGACGGCAGGTAACGGATTTCGGGGTCGCGGCCACAGTTGCCGACGAGGATGACTTTGTTCACGGATGCCATGACGGGGCTCCAAATAAGGGACGGATGATTATGCCGCTTTGCGCAGCGGCGACGCGATGGGTTTCATGGGCCAGGCCACCAGCAGCCACAGCGTCATGGCTGCCGCACAAGCGCCAAACAATCCTGCAGGGCCCACCGCCTTCATCAGCAGGCCACCCAGGGCGCCGCCGGCGAAAAAGCCGAGTGACTGCAACGTGTTGTAAAAGCCCAGCGCGGCTCCCCGTGCATGGGCGGGTGCCGAGCGCGAAGCGATGCTGGGCTGGCTCGCCTCCAGGATGTTGGAGCCACAGAAAAATGCAAACAGCAGGGCCGACAAGGCCGCAATGCCCGGCGCGCTGGCCGACAGGGCCAGCCCCACCTGCACCAATGCACTCAGCGCTATCGCGCCCAGAAACACGCCCCGCAGGTAGCCACGGCGCTCCAGCGGGAACAGCGTCATGCCCATCACCACAAACGAAGCGAATACTGCCGGCAGGTACACCCACCAGTGCTGCGATTTGGGCAGACCGGCTTCGACCAGCATGGCAGGCACCGCGACCCACATGGCCAGCAGTACGCCATGCAGCACAAACACACCAAAATTCAGTCGCAGCGTGGGCACATCCTTCAACACATCAGACAGCTTGCCGCGCGCCACATGGACCTGGCGCGCAGGCTCGGCAGGCACCAGCCAGACGACCACCAGAATGCCCAAAAGGGCCAGCATGCCGGTCAACACAAACAGGCCCGACAGGCCCATCAGGGTAGTCAGCAGCGGCGCTGCCACGAGCGACAAGGCAAACATCAGGCCGATGCTGGCGCCCACCAGCGCCATGGCCTTGGTGCGCACCTCGTCGCGCGTCTGGTCGGCCAGCAGTGCAGTCACCACGGCCGAGATCGCGCCCGCGCCCTGCAACATGCGGCCCACGATGAGTTGAGCCAGGGAATCCGCGGCGCCGGCCAGGAAGCTGCCCG
>CALSAU010000274.1:0-4062 GCA_943372985.1 Polaromonas sp. YR568
AGGCTGCGCGCAGGGTATTGCCTTCAACCACCACCTTGGCACCCACCTGCACAGCCGTGGGCTGCTCGATGGTGCGCACCGAGCCGTCGTTCATGCGAACGCGCACCTGGTACACGGTGACCTTTTTCATGTTTTTCTCGATGGCATTGCCAGCCACCGCGCCACCGGCCACGCCAAGCACCGTCATGGCCGTCTTGCCGTCGCCGCCGCCCATCTGGTTGCCCAGCAAGCCACCGACCACGCCGCCAGCGACTGTGCCGAGGCCGATGGTCGTGCCGCCCACGGCCACACCATTGACCTGACCCTGGCGCTCCACGGCAACCACCGACTCAACGGTGCCGCAGGTCGCACAGACCTGCGAGTTGCCCGACTGGGCGACCACAGGGGCGGACTGGTTGACGCTCTTGCTGGAGGTGGTGGTGCCGTTGGTGTTCTTTGCTGTCGTGTTCGCCGCCGGCTTGGGTGCTGTTGCGGCTTTGGCTGACTCTTTAGCTGGCTCTTTGGCGGTCACGGCCACAGGCGCCGTGTCGCTCTGCCTGGCGTCGGAACTGTTCACCACCAGGGCGGCAACCAGTGCCAGCACGGTGACGCCCATGACGGCGATGATGGGAATCAAATACTTGTTCTGGCCCGCGCTGGGGCTTGCTGCAACTTGCGTATTGGTATGGGTGTCCATGAGGGAACTCCTTTTGAAGAGAGCCCTTGTTTTACCCAATCCAGCAGATACAAGATGTAGGACAAAGTGACAAACGTAAGTAAAACTCCTGGAAGCCTGAAAAATCTGTGCGATTTTTCGCGCTCCGGTGCACCTTCATCTGCCGTTGACAGGCCTGACCGGGCTACACCCCACCCTGCGGATGTGTCGGGTCCACCCACAGCACGGTGTCGGGCTTTTCCACCGGCTCAATGTCCAGGTTCACCGCCACGGCCTCGCCATCGCTTCTGCACAGCACGCACTCCAGCGTCTCGGTGGCGCTGGCGTTGATTTCCTGGTGCGGCACATAAGGCGGCACATAGATGAAGTCGCCCGGCCCCGCCTCGGCGGTGAACTCGAGGTGCTCGCCCCAGCGCATGCGGGCGCGGCCACGGATGACGTAGATCACGCTCTCCAGCGGTCCATGGTGATGGGCGCCAGTTTTGGCGTCTGCATGGATGGTGACCGTGCCGGCCCACAGCTTCTGCGCACCCACACGCGCAAAGTTGATGGCCGCGCGCCGGTCCATGCCCGGCGTCTGGGCGGTGTTGCTGTCGAGCTGGTTGCCAGGGATCACGCGCACGCCGTTGTGCTTCCAAGCAGGCGTGTCGGCGTGATCATGGTCGTGACCATCATGGGTATGGCCGTCGTGTGAGTGGCTCGTCATGGATGCTCTCCTTGAATGCGCCGACCGGCTATCGAGTTACTTGTAACGCTCGCGCGCCAGTGCCGCGCCTTTTGCAAGGGCTTCGAGCTTTTTCATCGCGATGGCGCGGTCCATTGGCGCCAGACCGCAGTTGGTGCAGGGCAGCAGGCGGTTCTTGGGCACGTACTGCAGCGCATTGCCAATGGTCTCGGCGATCTGCTCGGGGGTTTCGATCTCGTCGCTCGCCACGTCGATCACGCCCACCATCACGTCCTTGCCTTCGAGCAGGGCCATCAGGTGCGGTGGCACGTGCGAGTGATAGCACTCCAGGCTCACCTGCTGGATACTGCTTTTGGCCAACGCAGGGAAGACCTCTTCGTACTGGCGCCATTCCTGGCCCAGCGTTTCCTTCCAGTCGTTGTTGGCCTTGATGCCGTAGCCGTAGCAGATGTGGACGGCGGTGGTGCAGGTCAGGCCTTTGGCGGCGACTTCCAGCGCCTTCACGCCCCAGTCGGCGGCGTCTTTCATGTAGACGTTGAAGGCCGGCTCGTCGAACTGGATGATGTCCACGCCATCGGCCTGCAGCGCCCGGGCTTCCTGGTTCAGGAGTTCAGCAAAAGCCATGGCCATCTTCACGCGGTCACCGTAGAACTGGTCGGCCACGGTGTCCACGATCGTCATCGGGCCAGGCAGTGTGAACTTGATTTTTTTCTTGGTGTGAGCGCGCAGCAGCTGTGCCTCCGCGGCATGCACGCGACCCTTGAGCTTGAGCTCGGAGACCACCTGCGGAACCATCGCGTCGTAACGGTTGTTACGGATGCCCATCTTGACCTTGTGCTCAAAGTCGATGCCGGCCACCTGCTCCAGAAAGCCGTGCACGAAGTGCTGACGCGACTGCTCGCCGTCGCCAATCACATCGAGACCCGCGTCTTCCTGGGCCTTGATCCACAGCAGCGTGGCATCGGCCTTGGCCTGCTTCAACTCGTCGCCCTCGGCCTTCCACTGGGGCCAGAGCTTGTTGGTTTCTGACAGCCAGGCGGGCTTGGGCAGGCTGCCTGCGATGGTGGCGCTGAAGAGGGGTGCGGTCATGTCGGATCCTTGTCTCGATTGGATTTATGGGGAAGCAGATAACGAAAACGGAAAAGAAAGCGGGAAAGAAAAACGTCAAAAAAACTCGCGGGCCAGCAGCTCGTAAGACCGGCGGGCAGCCGCCGGGTCATGCGTCCAGGTGATCACCACCAGCTCTTCTACCGCCAGTGTATCGGCCAGTGCGCGCAATTGGTTGGCCACTTGGGCGCCGGTGCCGACCAGCGCCGTCTCGCGCAGGCGCGACGCCTCGGCCTGCTCTGCAGGGGAATACGGCCGCGCGGCCACCTCTGCCGGGGACTGCAGCGCATAGATCGCGCCACGGTTGCGGTCGATCTTCCAGCGCTCGCGGCTGGAAAAGTGATGCCAGGCTTCGGCCTCGGTGTCGGCCGCAAGCGCCCATACGCACAGCGCCGCATGGGGCGCCGGATAGCGCGGGCTGGGCCGGTAAAGCGAGCGGTACATCGACAGCGCCTCGTCGGCGCCCCGGCCATCGGTAATGAAATAAGCGTAGGCATAGGGCAACCCATAATGCGCGGCCAGCTGCGCACCGTAGTCGGAGCTGCCCAGCATCCACAGTTGGGGCGAGGTGGGGCCGGTCGGGTTGGCGGTGACGCCATGGCCCGGATGGCCTTCAGGCAGCGCAGAGCCCGACACCCAGGCCTGCAGCTCCCGCACCTGGATCGGGAAGTTTTCTGCCGACTGCCGCGGGTCGCTGCTGAGCAGGCGGGCGGTGCGCATGTCGGAGCCTGGCGCCCGGCCCACGCCAAGGTCAATGCGCCCCGGCGCCAAGGCCTCCAGCACGCGGAACTGCTCGGCCACCTTCAGCGCCGAATAGTGCGGCAGCATCACGCCCGCGCTACCGATGCGGATGCGCTGCGTGGTTGCGGCAATGGCGGCCATCAGCACCTCGGGCGCTGAGCCGACAATGCTCGGGTGGCTGTGGTGCTCGCTGACCCAGAAGCGCTGGTAACCGAGGGCCTCGCAGTGCCGGGCCAGCGTGAGGGTGTCGCGGATGGACGCGTCTTCGGCGCGGCCGGAAATGGCGACCGACTGGTCGAGCACGGAAAGGCTGAGGGGCATCCACAAACTATAGCCAGCACGCCTTCATCCTGCTCAGACAGGGTTACCGGCGGCTGCGCTGTTCAGCTCTGTTCCAATACAGCGTTTGCGGTTGCGGCGACGTGACCGCTCCCTGACCTGACCCCGATCAAGAAAACCCACCGACCATGGCACTCAAAGCCACCATTTACAAAGCCCAGTTGGCCCTCTCCGACATGGACCGCAGCATCTACGCCGACCACAGCGTGACGATTGCGCGCCACCCGTCCGAGGCCGACGAACGCATGATGATCCGCCTGCTGGCCTTTGCGCTCAACGTGCCGGCCGACGACAAGCAGGGCAACCTGGAATTTGCCAAGGACCTGTGGGATGTGGACGAAGCAGCGCTCTGGCACAAGGACTACACCGAGCAGATCCTGCACTGGATCGACGTGGGCCAGCCCGATGACAAACGCCTGATGAAAGCCGCTGGACGTGCCGGCAAAGTCAGTGTGTACAGCTTTGCCAGCAGCACACCAGTGTGGTGGAAGAACATCGAGACCAAGCTCACGCGTGCGGCCAATCTGGTGGTCTG
>CALSAU010000275.1:0-4053 GCA_943372985.1 Polaromonas sp. YR568
TGGCCGCCACGCCGAACAGGCCAATCGCAATCGCCACGCCCTGCAGCCAGTAGGTCACGGCAAAGCTGCGGTCAAAGATCCGGAGCGATGTGGCGCGGATCTGGCTGACCGAGGCGATGTCGATCAGCGCTGACGAGCCGGACTGCGTGGCGGTCAGTTGCCGCACGCGGGCCTGCACGTCGGCATCCGAAGCGCCCGGCGATAGCCACAGGGCCAGATCGTTCACGCGGGTGTCGCCCGTCAGGCGCTCGAAGTCCTGCTGGCGCATCGTGATGGCGCCGAACTGCCGTGCATAGTCGCGCCAGACACCCGCAACGAAAAATGTTGGTGGAGCACTTGCAGCGGTACTTTGCGGGGTGGCTGACGACGGCAAGGCACCGAGCGCGCTCGACAGCGGTGCAAACACCTTGCCGGGCTGCGCGCCATACAGGTCCACCATCGCCTCGCTCACATAGATGGGGATCTGGCCGGCTGGAACCGGGCGCAGCTCGCCCACCAGTGGCAGTGCGGTGGCCGGGTCGTCCATCGGTCGGGCAATCAGCGCCACGGCGGGCCGACCCGGGTCCAGTTGCAGCGAGGTGGTGCGCAATGTGTTCACGCGTTCCACGCCCTGCAGCTGGGCCAGCGCGGCAACGAACTCGGGCGAGAAATAAGCCGACTCGGTGGCGCTGCCACCCAGCGCGGTGCGCACGTACAGGTCTGCTGGCAGCACCACGTCCAGCCAGCGCGTGACGGATTCGCGAAAGCTCGCCACCATCACCGTCAGCGCCACCGCCAGACTGAGCGAGGCCACGACGCCGCTCACGGCCACTGCCGCGCTCTCACGCACACGCCGTGCCCGCTCCACCGCCAGCAGCGGCAGCAGGCGGTGGGCCACCCAGGGGCTGATGCGGTCGTACAGCAGCGCGATCAGCCAAGGCAGCGCAGTGATGCCACCGACCAGCAGAAGGGCCACAGAAACATAAGCCGCCAGCGGGATGCCGCCCAGGGGTGGCATCAGCGCCAGCACTGCGCCCGTGACGATGATGGCGATGCTCAACCAGCGCGCGGCATGGCTGTGGTGGGCCATGCCCAGCCCTTTGAGGGTTTGCGCGGGTGGCAGCTTTTGCGCGGCGCGTGCGGGCCACCAGCCGCCCACGCCCGCAGCCACCACGCCCAGCGCGCCATAGACTAGCGCCGCGCCAGCGCTCCACTGCAGTGCGGGTGCCACGCCTGAGAAGTACCCTCCACCCAAGTCGCCACCCAGGAGTCGCAGCGCCAGCCCCGCCAGCAGGCTGCCCAGTGCAATGCCCAGCAGACTGCCCACCAGCCCAAGCAGCAACGATTCGGCCAACACCAGCCGCAGCCGTTCGCGGCCGGTCAGCCCGAGCACACCGAGCAGCGCAAACTGCTGCGCGCGCTTGGCCACGCTGAGCGACAGCACCGAAAACACGAGGAACGCGCCGGTGAACAGCGCCACCAGTGCCAGCACCGTGAGGTTGACCCGGTAGGCCCGCGAGAGATTGCTCACGCGCTCGGCTGCATCACCCGGTGCATTCGCGGTGATCTGTGGCGGCAACTGCAGCGCGGCAATCAGTGCCTGTGCGTCGGTGCCTGCGCGCAGGCGCAGGTCAATACGGGTGAGTTGCCCGCGCCGCTCGAACAGGTCCTGCGCGGCGCCAATGTCCATTACCGCCAGTGGGCCACCACCGCTGGCCACGCTGCCGGCCACCTTTGTGGTGCGCAATTGCAGGCCCACTTGCAGCTGCAGCGTGTCACCGGGCAGCGCCTGCTGCGCTGCCGGGTTCAGGAACACCACGCCCGGGCTGAACAGCGCAAAGCGGTCGGCTTCGGCGGCAGGCACGGGCATCAGCGCGGGTGCCACACCCGCCACGACCAGTGCGTCAACGCCCAGCACGCGCAGGGGCTGACGTTCGCCTTTGGCGCTACCTTCGGCATTGAGTGCGTAGGTACTGATTTCCAGCACCGGGCTGGCCAGCGCCACCCCGGGGTTGTTGGCGACCCGGGCGTAGAGCGTTTCATCAAAGCTGCCCTGCACGGCGCGCAGCTCCAGGTCGGGCTGGCCGTTGACGGCACGCACCGCCTGCGAGAACTCACTCAGCGCCGACGCGTTGATCAGCTGCACCGAGAACGCCAGTGCCACACCCAGCATGACTGCCACCACCGCAGCGGCGCTGCGCCACGGGTGGTGGCGCAGTTCCTGCCAGGAAAAACTCGAGAGAAGGGCCCACATGAGCGGATTGTGCCCGCCGGGCCAGGTCAAGCGGGCGCCAGTGGTTTATCGTTGGGGGTGGCGCTGCCTTGCAGCAATTCATCGACCACTCACTCACCTGTCATCCAGAAGTCTTCACCATGCAATTGCCCACCTATGACGATGTGATCGCCGCCGCTGCGCGGCTGGAAGGCCATGCCCACCGCACGCCGGTTCTGCGTTCGGCCACAGCAGATGCGCGCTGGGGCGCACAGTTTTTCTTCAAATGCGAGAACTTCCAGCGCATGGGGGCGTTCAAGTTTCGCGGGGCATTCAATGCGCTGTCCAAATTCGATGCGGCGCAGCGCAAGGCCGGCGCGATTGCGTTTTCGTCGGGCAACCATGCGCAGGCGATGGCGCTCTCGGCGCGCCTGCTGGGCATGCCGGCCGTGATCGTGATGCCCAAGGATGCACCCGCAGCCAAGCTGGCCGCCACGCGTGGCTACGGCGCCGAAGTGGTGCTGTACGACCGTTTCACCGAAGACCGCGAGGCCGTGACTCGGCAACTCGCCACCGAGCGTGGCATGACCATGATCCCGCCGTACGACCACCCCGACGTGATTGCCGGACAGGGCACGGCAGCGAAAGAACTGTTTGAAGATGTCGGCCCGCTCGACCGGCTCTATGTGTGCATGGGCGGTGGCGGCCTTACCAGCGGCTCTGCCCTGGCCGCGCGTGCGCTGTCGCCGCAGTGCGAGGTCTACGGCGTCGAGCCGGAGGCGGGTAACGACGGGCAGCAGTCGCTGCGTGCGGGAAAAATCATCACCATTCCCACGCCGCAGACCATCGCCGATGGCGCGCAGACGCAGCATCTGGGCGAGTACACCTTTGCCATCATCCGCCGCGATGTGAAAGACGTGGTGACGGTGAGCGATGCGCAACTGGTTGAGGCCATGCGCTTTTTTGCCGAGCGCATGAAGATGGTGGTGGAGCCGACCGGGGGCCTGGCCTTCGCAGCGGCCTGCGAAGCCGCTTCAGGCGAAGTGAACAGCCTGAAGGGGCAGCGCGTGGGCGTGCTGATCAGTGGCGGCAACGTGGACCTGGCGCGCTACGCCCAGTTGCTCGCGGGCTGAAGCCGTGATCGGCTTCGGGTGCCGATCAGGCAAAGGCCTCCAGCCAGTTGAGCCCTGACGAGGTGCCGCCGGCGACGGCGCCCTTGCGGGGCCGGTACTCGCAGCCCACCCAGCCCTTCCAGCCGCAGGCGGCCGACACCTCGTCGATCACCTTGAACAGGTAGGCGTAGTTCAGCTCGCCGACATCGGGTTCGTGCCGCTCGGGCACACCGGCAATCTGGAAGTGGCCCACCGCGCCGGTTGGCAGGTA
Organism: Polaromonas sp. YR568; assembly: GCA_943372985.1. Taxonomy (GTDB): domain Bacteria; phylum Pseudomonadota; class Gammaproteobacteria; order Burkholderiales; family Burkholderiaceae_C; genus Polaromonas. The sequence continues at coordinate 3,575 of CALSAU010000275.1, forward strand.
CTTGCGGATTTTCATCGCCACATCGCCTTCGACGATCTGGCAGTGGTACAGGTCCATCTGCACCTTGACGTTGGGCGCGCCCACTTCGGCAATCAGCTCATGCGCGTGGTCCTGGCGGTTCAGGAAGAAGCGTGGAATGTCGCGCGTGTTGATGGGCTCGATCAGCACGTCCCGGCCGCGCTGTGCGGCCTCGGCTGCGGCCCAGCGCAGGTTGGCAATGTAGGTGGGCTGCACGGCTTCCCGCGTGAGGTCTGCGGGGATCAGACCAGCCATCAGGTGAATGCGCGGGCAGTCGAGTGCCTCGGCGTAGTCCAGTGCCATCGTCACGCCAGCGCGGAACTCGGCTTCACGGCCCGGCACGCAGGCGGTGCCGCGGTCACCTGCCTTATCCCAGGCATGCGCGATGGACGCGGCATCAGTGCCACCGGGCGGCGCGTTGAAGAGCACTTGCTGAAGCTTGAGGTCTTTCAGCATGGCTG
>CALSAU010000276.1:0-4030 GCA_943372985.1 Polaromonas sp. YR568
CACCTTGGACGAAGCCAGACCCTGGTCATTCAGGAGTTCGACCTGCATCAGTTCGCTCCTTTGGCAGCGGTTGGTTTGGCCTTGATGGCGGCACGAACCGTCACAAAACCACCTTTGGAACCAGGCACGGCGCCGCGGATCATCAGCAGCTGACGGGCTTCGTCAATGCGAACGATGTCGAGGTTTTGCGTGGTTTTGGTGACATCACCGAGGTGACCCGTCATGCGTTTGCCGGGAAACACGCGGCCGGGATCCTGCGCCATGCCGATGGAGCCGGGCACGTTGTGCGAACGGCTGTTACCGTGCGACGCGCGCTGCGAGCTCATCTTGTGACGCTTGATGGTGCCGGCGTAGCCTTTACCGATGGAAGTGCCCTGCACGTCCACCTTCTGGCCCACAACAAACACGTCAGCGGCGGGCACAACGGTGCCGGCAGCGTATTTGCCTGCGACGTCAGCCGTCACGCGGAATTCTTTCAGGATTTCACCGGCTTCAACGCCTGCTTTCGCAAGGTGGCCAGCGGCCGGCTTGGTGATGCGCGACGCCTTGCGCGCACCGAATGCCACTTGCAGGGCATCGTAGCCGTCATTTGCTTCGGTTTTAACCTGGGTCACGCGGTTGTTGGATACATCCACCACCGTGACAGGAACTGTGTCCCCATCATCAGTGAACAGACGCATCATGCCAACCTTGCGGCCCAGCAACCCGAGGGAGTTGCTCAGACTCATGATGTGTTCTTTCGTAACTTCCACCGCTGCGACTTCAATTGGCCGCAGACGTTTTGGTGTGGAAGACTGTTAATAAAACCGCCCTGAACCCGCTTTCGCAAGTTCAGGACAGCCCGAGAGTATAGCGCGGACTGCCAGTTATGGCAAATCCGCGCTGTTTCCCCCGGTTTTGGGGGCCGGCTGTTGCCGAAACCCCGATTTCGCTTACTGCAGCTTGATCTCGACGTCCACGCCCGCGGGCAGGTCGAGCTTCATCAGGGCGTCAACGGTTTTGTCCGTCGGGTCCACGATGTCCATCAGGCGCTGGTGCGTGCGGATTTCCAGCTGGTCGCGGCTCGTCTTGTTGACGTGGGGCGAACGCAGGATGTCAAAACGCTTCATGCGGGTCGGCAGGGGCACGGGGCCCTTGACGATCGCGCCGGTGCGCTTGGCGGTATCGACGATCTCGGCTGCCGACTGGTCGATCAGCTTGTAGTCAAACGCTTTCAGGCGGATGCGGATTTTTTGCTTGGTGGCCATGGTAATTCCTTGGTGTTTACAGAATTACGCAATGATCTTGGCCACGACGCCGGCGCCGACGGTCTTGCCGCCTTCGCGGATCGCAAAACGCAGACCCTCTTCCATGGCGATCGGGTTGATCAGCTTGACGGTGATCGACACGTTGTCGCCTGGCATGACCATTTCCTTGCCTTCTGGCAACTCGATCGCACCGGTCACGTCCGTCGTGCGGAAGTAGAACTGGGGACGGTAGTTGTTGAAGAAAGGCGTGTGGCGGCCGCCCTCGTCTTTCGACAGAACGTAGATCTCGCCGGTGAAGTGGGTGTGCGGCTTGATCGAACCTGGCTTGCACAGGACCTGACCACGCTGGACGTCTTCACGCTTGGTGCCGCGCAGCAGGATACCGACGTTGTCGCCGGCCTGACCCTGGTCGAGCAGCTTGCGGAACATTTCCACACCGGTGCAGATGGTCTTCTGGGTGTCGGCAATACCGACGATCTCGATCTCTTCGCCGACCTTGATGATGCCGCGCTCGACGCGGCCGGTCACCACGGTGCCGCGCCCGGAGATGGAGAACACGTCTTCCACAGGCATCAGGAAGGCGCCGTCAACGGCACGCTCTGGCAGGGGAATGTAGGTGTCCAGTGCTTCGGCCAGCTTGATGATGGCCTCTTCGCCGAGAGGTCCCTTGTCGCCTTCCATGGCGAGCTTGGCGCTGCCGTGGATGATGGGGGTGGCGTCGCCGGGGAAGTCGTACTTGTCGAGCAGCTCGCGCACTTCCATCTCAACGAGTTCGAGCAGCTCGGCGTCGTCGACCATGTCGCACTTGTTCAGGAACACGATGATGTAAGGCACGCCGACCTGGCGGGCCAGCAGGATGTGCTCGCGGGTCTGGGGCATGGGGCCGTCAGCGGCCGAGCACACCAGGATCGCGCCGTCCATCTGGGCAGCGCCGGTGATCATGTTTTTCACATAGTCAGCGTGGCCAGGGCAGTCCACGTGGGCGTAGTGGCGGTTGGCCGTCTCGTATTCCACGTGGGCGGTGTTGATGGTGATGCCGCGGGCTTTTTCTTCCGGCGCCGCATCGATCTGGTCGTAACCCTTGGCTTCGCCGCCGAACTTGGCCGCAAGCACGGTCGTGATCGCTGCCGTCAGGGTGGTCTTGCCATGGTCAACGTGCCCAATCGTGCCGACGTTGACGTGCGGCTTGGTCCGCTCAAATTTGCCTTTTGCCATTTTTAACTCCAGAGAAAGAACGCGCCCGTGTATGGTTTAACGTTTGCACTGTGTTGCTGGTTCCATCACCACGGGCAGTGAAGGGCACACAATCGCAGACAGGAAAAAAGTGATGCCGGCCCTTGCGGAACCGGCATCGTGTTTGCTTACTTGGCGCGTGCAGCCATGATGGCTTCGGACACGTTGCGCGGAGCTTCCGAGTAGTGCTTGAATTCCATGGTGTAGGTGGCACGGCCCTGCGACATCGAACGCAGCGTGGTCGAGTAACCGAACATCTCGGACAGCGGCACTTCGGCCTTGATGGCCTTGCCGCCACCAACCATGTCTTCCATGCCCTGCACCATGCCGCGGCGTGAGGACAGATCGCCCATCACGTTGCCGGCATAGTCTTCAGGCGTTTCAACCTCGACGGCCATCATCGGCTCCAGGATCACCGGGCCAGCCTTGCGGCAACCTTCCTTGAAACCGAAGATCGCGGCCATCTTGAAGGCCATTTCGTTCGAGTCCACGTCGTGGTACGAACCGAAATGCAGCGTGACCTTGACGTCGACGACCGGGTATCCGGCCAGCACACCCGAAGTCACGGCCTCGTGGATGCCTTTCTCGACCGCAGGGATGTACTCGCGCGGAACCACGCCGCCCTTGATGGCGTCGATGAACTCAATGCCCTTGCCCATTTCATTGGGTTCGATCTTGAGCACCACGTGGCCGTACTGGCCCTTGCCGCCGGACTGGCGCACGAATTTGCCTTCGGCATCCTCGATGGTCTTGCGGATGGTTTCGCGGTAAGCCACCTGTGGCTTGCCGACGTTGGCTTCCACGCCGAACTCGCGCTTCATGCGGTCCACGATGATTTCCAGATGCAGCTCGCCCATGCCGGCAATCAGGGTCTGGCCGGACTCTTCGTCGGTCTTGACGCGGAAAGACGGATCTTCCTGCGCCAGACGCTGCAGCGCGATGCCCATTTTTTCCTGGTCGGCCTTGGTCTTGGGTTCCACGGCCTGGGTAATCACAGGCTCGGGGAAGACCATGCGCTCGAGCATGACGATGGCATCCGGATCACACAGGGTTTCACCCGTGGTCACGTCTTTCAGGCCCACGCAGGCGGCGATGTCGCCGGCGCGGATTTCGCTGACCTCTTCGCGGTTGTTCGCGTGCATCTGCACGATACGGCCGATACGCTCTTTTTTGCCCTTGATCGGGTTGTAGACGCTGTCGCCCTTTTTCAGCACGCCGGAATAGACGCGCACAAAGGTGAGCTGGCCCACAAACGGGTCGGTCATCAGCTTGAATGCCAGCGCAGAAAATTTCTCTTCGTCGTCGGCCTTGCGGGTGACGGGCGCTTCGTCTTCATCCATGCCCTTGACCGGCGGAATGTCGATCGGCGACGGCATGAATTCGATCACGGCGTCCAGCATGCGCTGCACGCCCTTGTTCTTGAACGCGGAGCCGCAGAAGACCGGATTGAACTTGCGACCGATGACGGCCTTACGGATCAGCTTCTTCAGCGTCTCCTCGTCGGGCTCCACACCGTCCAGATAGCTGGCCAGCGCGTCGTCATCCATCTC
>CALSAU010000277.1:0-4029 GCA_943372985.1 Polaromonas sp. YR568
ACGCCGTCGGTGCCGCTGACCAGCACCGGCTCCTTGTAGCGCTTGGGCACTTCAAACAGGGCGCCAAAGCCGCCAATCCCCGCCAGCACGCCTTCGCGCATGGTTTTTTTGGCCAGCGGTTTGATGCGCTCAACCAGTGCGTCACCGGCGTCAATGTCGACACCGGCGTCTTTGTAGCTCAGGGGGGTGGAGGAGGGGGTGGTCATGGTGTGCAGCAGAAGGGTGGGCTTGCAGTGAGGGGTCAAAGGAGGGGACGCACGTCCTGTCAGCCCCGGCAAGCCCGATAGAATTGAGTACTGGATTCTAAAGGCTGCGCCTGCGGCCCCTCGGGACCAGCCGGAGCTGGCGCGGATGTCGCATGGATGTCGTTTCAGGCGCCATGGCGCTTGCGCCGCGTCTGTTGTGGGCGCTGCGAGCTGGACTTCCTTCAAGGACCTATGCAATTTTCCTCTACGCAAAAGCGTGCGGCCACCTGGGGCCTGATCGCTGCCGTCGCCGTGCTGGCCCTGTGGCTGCTCGGCCCGGTGCTGACGCCCTTTGTGGTGGCAGCGGTGCTGGCCTATGCGCTCACGCCGCTGGTGAACCGGCTGGACCACTTCGGCAAAGGCCGGCTGCCCCGTGTGGTGGCAGTGGTGGTGGTCGAGGTGCTGTTCATCCTCACGCTGCTCAGCCTGTTTTTGCTCATCATTCCCATCATTGCCAAGGAGCTGCCCATCCTGCGCGAGCAGTTGCCGCTGCTTGCGGACCGGCTGAACACGCACCTGGCGCCATGGCTCAAGCAACTGGGGCTGAATGTGGCGCTCGACGTGGACAGCGTCAAGGCGTTTGTGCTCAAGTACCTCAATGCCAACTTCGAGGACGCGTTCGGTTCCCTGCTGTCCTCGCTGAAGCTCGGCGGCAGCGTGGCGCTGGCCCTGGTCGGCAACGCGGTGCTGATTCCCGTGGCCCTGTTTTACCTGCTGATGGACTGGGACCGTTTTGTCGCACGCATTGTGGAACTGGTGCCACCGCATCTGCGCAGTGGTTATGACAGCTTCACCGAAGAGGCCGACGGCGTGCTCGGCCAGTACCTGCGCGGCCAGTTGCTGGTGATGGGTGTGATGGCGGTTTTCTATTCGGTGGGTCTGGCGCTGTTCGGTCTGGATCTGGCGGTGCCCATCGGTGTGTTCACCGGGCTGGCGATGTTCATTCCTTATGTGGGTTTCGGGCTGGGCCTGGTGCTTGCCGTGTTGGCAGGTGCCCTGCAGTTTTCCGCGCTCAAGGTGCTGGTCATGGTGGGCGTGGTCTATGGCGTGGGTCAGGTGCTGGAAAGCCTGTACCTCACACCGCGCTTGGTGGGTGAGCGCATCGGGCTGCATCCGCTCGCCGTGATTTTTGCCTTGCTGGCGTTCGGGCAGGTGTTTGGCTTCATCGGCGTGCTGATTGCGCTGCCGGCCAGCGCGGTGCTGCTGGTGGGCATCCGCCGGGTGCGGGTCAGTTACCTGGCCAGCCAGCTGTACAACAAGACGGGTTGACTGTGTGTGGTGACCGCTTCCGTGTGGGTGACAGCGTGAGATTGCCGTGAAGCAGATCGCGCTGGACATTGGCCTGGCTTCGGCCCCCTCGTTCGCCAATTTTTTCGGCGGACCGAATGAGGCTGCGCTCAGGCATCTGGAGCTGTGGGCTGGCAACACGCTGCGCTCGCCGGTGCCCACCTATCTGTGGGGTGAAGCGGCCAGCGGCAAGACGCATTTGCTCAAGGCGGTGCGGGAGGCGCTGCGCGAACAGGGTGCGGCCAGTGGCTGGCTGGATGCCTCCATGCTGGAGCCACCCGAGTACAACCAAGCCTGGGCGGCGGTGATTCTCGATGACTGCCACCTCTACACCGCTGTGCAGCAGCAGGCTGCCTTCAACTGGTTTGTGAACGCCCTCAACGCCGCCGATGGCCATCCCCGTTGGGTGCTGGCGGCCGGCAATGTGCCGCCCGCCGATCTAGACCTGCGTGAAGACCTGCGCACCCGCCTGGGCTGGGGCCATGTGTTTGCGCTGCAGGCCCTGACTGAAACCGAACGCCGCGCTGTGCTGCGGCGCGAGGCCGACGCCCGCGGCGTGTTCCTCAGTGACGAGGCGATGGACTTCATGCTCACCCGCTTCTCGCGCGATCTGGGCAGCCTGATGCAGTTGCTCGACCAGCTCGATGCCTACGCCCTGCAGACCAAGCGCGCCATCACCATCCCGCTCATCAAGTCCATGCTGGAAAGTGAATGACTCCAAAGAAAAAGATTGCCCTGTTTGACCTCGACCACACGCTGATTCCGAAAGACTCGGACTACGAGTGGGGCGAATTCACCATCGCGCTGGGCTGGTGCGACAGCACCAAGTTCAAGCGACGCAACACCGAGTTCTTCGAGCACTACCGGGCAGGCACACTCGATATCCACGACTATGTGCGCTTTGCCACCCAGGCGGCCCGCGAGAAGGGCGCTGCGGCGTCGGCAGCGGCGCACCAGCGTTTCATGCAGGAGGTGGTGCAGCCCGTCATCACCCCGCAGGCGCTGCAGCTGGTGAATGTGCACCGTGCAGCCGGTGAAGAGGTGGTGATCGTCACGGCCACCAACGAGTTCGTGACCCGTCCCATCGCCAGCGTGTTTGGCGTGACGGAGCTGATTGCGGTGGAGCTGGCGCGGGACGCCAGCGGCTGGATCACTGGCGAGATCAAGGGCATCCCGTCTTTTCGCGAGGGCAAGGTGACCCGCGTGGAACAATGGCTGGCCGCGCGCGGGCTGGGCTGGAGCGATGTGGAGACGACTTTCTACACCGACTCGATGAACGACCTCGCCCTGCTGGAGCAGGCCACCCACCCGGTGGCCACCAACCCCGATGCGCGCCTGCGGGCCCTCGCTACAGAGCGTGGTTGGCGCATACTTGACCTGTTTATCTAGTTTCCCATGATCAAAAAATTCATCGACAAGCTGTTCGGCAAATCCGGCAGTTCAGATTCGGCAGCGAGCGCCAAGCGGGTCAAGAAATCACCTTACGGACAGCGACAGGACGTCGGGCCCGCCGAGCACGGCATTGACGTCAAGCTCGTGGATGACCGCGCCATGGACGTGGTGCGCACCCTCAAGGACGCCGGCTACGAGGCCTATATTGTGGGCGGCGCGGTGCGCGATCTGCTGGTCGGCTTGCGCCCCAAGGACTTCGATGTGGCCACCGACGCTACGCCCGAGCAGGTCAAGAGCCTGTTCCGCCGTGCCTTCATCATCGGCCGGCGCTTTCGCATCGTGCATGTGGTGTACGGCCGCGGGCGCGAACACGAGGTGATTGAGGTCTCCACCTTCCGGGCGCATCTGGATAGCGCCGATGCCGAGCAGGTCGGTGGTAATGAGCGCACCAGCAAGAGCGAACTCGCTGGCATGAAGCACGCGGTGGATGCCTCTGGCCGTGTGCTGCGCGACAACGTCTGGGGCCCGATCGAGCAGGACGCGGCCCGCCGTGACTTCACCATCAACGCCATGTACTACGACCCGGAAACGCAGATCGTGGTCGACTATCACAATGGCATCAAGGACGCGAAAAAGAAGATCATCCGCATGATCGGCAACCCGGTGGTGCGTTACCGCGAAGATCCGGTGCGCATCATCCGCGCCGTGCGCTTTGGCGCCAAGCTCAGCGCACTCGGCTTCAAGTTCGAGGACAAGACCGCAGCCCCGCTGCGCGAGATGAAGGGCCTGCTGGCCGATGTGCCGCAGTCGCGCCTGTTCGACGAAATGCTCAAGCTGCTGCAGACCGGCCACTCGATTGCCAGCATCGCCCAGCTCAAGACGCTGGGCCTCGGCACCGGCATCTACCCACTGCTGGACGTGGTGGTGCAAAGCGCTGACGAACCTTTCCTCAAGCTCGCCCTGCAGGACACCGACCGCCGCGTGGGTGAAGGCAAGCCGGTGGCGCCCAGCTTTTTGTTGTCTTGCGTGCTGTGGGCTGATGTGCGCGAGGGCTGGGAGCGCCGCATGCGGCAGGGCGAGCACGTCATGCCGGCCCTGCAGGACG
>CALSAU010000278.1:0-4017 GCA_943372985.1 Polaromonas sp. YR568
CGCCCAGTGTCACCGCATGGCTGGATGCCGCCTCAGAAACCGGTGTGCGCATGCGGCCCGTGACCGATGCCGACTTCCTCGCACTCGGCCCCGCCGCACTCCAGTACGCCGGGCTGGTGCTGCCCGACCAGATGCACACCGTAGCGACCGACGCGCTGCTGCAAGCCGTGCGCCGCTACACCCAGGCCGGTGGCCACACGCTGCTCACCTATGACTTTGGCATCTTCAAGCTCGATGGCAACCAGAAACCCACCTACTCGATCCCCCGGTCACGCCTGAGCGACCTGGCCGGCGTCGATTACGGCCTCTACGATGCCCTGCGCGAAAAAAGCACCGCCATCGGCAAGGTGGTGGCCATGCGCAGAACGCTGCGTGCGCTGCAGGTGCCGCCTGGCAAATCCATGGCCGACACCCACCCGGCAGACGCATCGCCGGCATCAGCCGTGAACGCGGTGAACACGGGTACAGACAGCATGGGCTTGCTCGCGACCTACCCGCCCCGCAGCAGCGCACCGCAGAGTGCGTCTGATGCCCTGGAGGTCTACAGCGGCTACCTGACTGGCGGGCTGGTGTACTCCAGCTTCGTCACGCAGGGCGCGTTCAACGGCACCACGCTGGCAGCCTCGCGTGAAGCCGGACTGGTGGCTGGTCTTCACACGCTGGGGCGCGGCAAGGTGCTGTTCGTGAACCTGCCGCTGACTTACCTGAAAGTGGCACGCACCGATGCGCTGCCGATGCACGGCTTTCTGCACTATTTCGCGAGCCGAGTGCTGAACATGGCCCAGCTTTCGGCGGTGCCCAACGGCGTGGCCGGCCTGACGCTGAACTGGCACCTCGACTCCTTCGCCGCGCAGCAGCCCTCGCTGCAGCTGGAGAAGCTGGGCATCTTCGACGATGGCCCTTTTTCCATCGACATGACCGCCGGCCCTGACGCGGTGACCACTGGCGACGGCAAGGGCTGGAACCTGTCGCAGAACCCGATTGCACAGGACATGCTGCGGCGCTTTTCTGCGCGTGGCCATGCCATCGGCAGCCACGGCGGCTGGAACCACGACGACTACGGGCTGAACGCCACCGAAGCCAACAGCGCGCTGTACCTGCCCTATCTGCAGGCCAATATGCAGGCCATCCAGCAGACCGTGGGCAACCCGCTGCGCGAATGGCTAGGCCTCAGAAGCCCGACCCCCGACGGCACGCCGGCTTTCTTCCTGCCGGTGGTGCGCTCACTCAAAACCACCGCTGACAAGCTGCTGGGCCCGCTGGTTCGCCAGTACTCGCCGCCGGTCGGCAACAACCCGACCTGGGCCATGGACTGGCTGGAGCAGCAGGGCGTGGTGGCGGCCTACTTCGCCGGGCACACCGGCCTCGGCCCCACGCGGCAGTACCGCGATGGCCAGCTGCGCAATCCGGCCCTGTGGGTGTTCCCGGTGACGCCGGCCGGCTACTACGCAACCTTCGAGGAGTTCCAGGTCAACAAGGTGCCCCAGCAGGCGGTGGAAGACTGGTACCGCGATCTGGTCGACTTCGCCGTGAGCCACCACACCACACGCATGGTGTACGCGCATCCCAACGGCGCCAATGTCTGGCCCACGGTTCTGCAGGACCTGCTGACGCATGCCAGGGCGCAGGGGCCGAGCCGCTTCCAGTGGTACACCATGCCGCGACTGGCCGACTTCATGACCACGCGCATGGCGGTGCAGTGGCGGGAGCAGCGTGTGGCCGGTGGTTTGTCGCAGTTTGAGGCCAGCCACCCAGGCAGCCTCAGCGAGATGGTCTGGCGGCTCCCGAAAGCGCGCTACGCCGACTTGCCCCGCACCGACGACGGCAGCGTCACCATCGCCGACGGCGGCGACCACTGGATCATTCGCGCAGGCAACACGCACCGCGCACGCTTTTCAGCCTACGCGCGCTGAGGCGGCAGAAAATTACTGTGCTGGACGGGCCGCCTGCAGCACGTCGCGTGTCTTGACCGCTTCGCGCCGGGCAGCCGCCGCAAAGTCGTCTGCTGACGAGGCGTACAACACGGCCCGCGAGGAGTTGACGATGATGGGCGCACCGGGCTTCCAGCCGGCACGCACCGTCGCCACCGCGTCGCCGCCTTGCGCACCCACGCCGGGAATCAGCAGCGGCAGCGTGGGCGCCACTGCGCGCACCCGCTCGATCTCGGTGGGGTAGGTGGCGCCCACCACCAGACCGAGCTGGCCATTGAGGTTCCACGGCCCCTGCGCGAGACGGGCCACATGCTCGTACAGCAGGGGCTGGCCTTCCACCGAGGCAAAGCGCTGGTTCTGCAGGTCGTCCCCGCCAGGGTTGGAGGTGCGGCACAGCAGGAACGCGCCTTTGCCTTCGTACTTCAAATATGGCGCCACCGAATCAAAACCCATGAAGGGCGACAGGGTGACCGCGTCAGCGCCATAGCGCTCAAACGCTTCCTTCGCGTACTGCTCGGCCGTGCTGCCGATGTCGCCGCGCTTGGCGTCAAGAATGATGGGTACCTGTGGCGCCACACGGCGCATGTGTTCCATCAGGCGTTCGAGCTGGCCTTCGGCACGGTGGGCGGCGAAGTAGGCAATCTGCGGCTTGAACGCAATCACCAGGTCGGCCGTGGCGTCCACAATGGCGGCGCAGAAGTCGTAAATCTTGTTGGCGTCACCCTTGAACGCACCGGGAAACTTCGTCGGTTCCGGGTCCAGGCCCACGCACAGCATCGATTGGTTCTGGCGTTCGGCCGTGGCCAGCATGTCAAGAAAAGTCATCACTTATTGTAGTAAGTCAGGGCCTCCACTCTTAACTCAGCGGAGCCGTGGAACCGGCTTAGCCGGGACACAGGCGGACGGCCCCCTCGGCGGGGCAGCGACCCACACGAAGTGGGGGAGCGTGGGGGCACAATAACTTCATGCAACTCACACGCCGCCAACTGACCCTGCTGATTCTTCTCACGCTGGTGTGGGGTTTCAACTGGCCGGTGATGAAGCTCGGCATCACCGACTACCCGCCACTGACCTTCCGCGCCATCTCGATCTGGATCGGTCTGCCGGTGCTCGGTGTGGCGCTGGTGCTGATGAAGGTGCCGTTTACTGTTCCGCGTGAACGCTACCGCGAGCTGTTCTGGCTGGCGGCGGCCAATATGCTGGTGTGGCATGCGCTGATCATCATTGCCATCAAGCAGCTCAGCAGCGGACGCGCGGCCATCCTCGGTTACACCATGCCGATTTTCTCGGCGCTGCTGGGCGCGTGGGTGTTCGGTACGCAGCTGCAGCGCCGCAGCTGGCTCGGCGTGCTGGCAGCTGCAGTCGGCGTGACGCTGCTGCTGTGGTTCGAGTTGACCGACCTGTCAGGCAAGCCGGTTGCCGTGCTGCTGGCGCTGGTGGCTGCAGCGACCTGGGCGCTTGGCACCCAGCTGCTCAGGCGCACCACCATTCCAGCGGCCACCCTCACGCTGTCGTTCTGGATGACCGCCATGACGGCGGTGATGCTCACGGTGCTCGGCGCCGTATTTGAATCGTCGCAGTGGAAAGCGCCGTCTGCCGCCACCTGGGGCGCCATCCTCTACAACGCGGTGCTGATCTTCGGCTTTGCCCACGCCGCATGGTTCTCGCTGGCGCGTGATTTGCCGCCAGTCGCCTCCACGCTGAGCGTGATGATGATTCCCGTTCTCGGTGTGTTTTCGGGGGCGATCTGGCTGGGTGAAGTGCTGCACTGGCAGGACTGGGCAGCCGTGGTGCTGATGGTGGTGGCTATCGCCTCGGTGCTGGCGCCCAGCCGCAGCGGAAAGAGTTGACTGCAAAAACCCGTCAATGCCCCGCAGCGACGGTGAGCGCCAGACACAAATCGTCCCACGCACGGGCTTTGTCAGCCGGACTGCGCAGCAGGTAGGTGGCGTCGTAGGTGAGCACGGTGCGCACGCCCTGCACGGTGTGCACCTGCCCACGCAGCCTGCCAAAGGGCTCGCCCGAACCGACCACCGCCTGACCGGCCAGCCGGCCCATCACGAGCAGCACATCGGGCTGAAATGAC
>CALSAU010000279.1:0-4013 GCA_943372985.1 Polaromonas sp. YR568
GCCGCCGCCTTCGGCCGTGGTGTTTGCCGAAAGCACCGCCGATGTGGCCGATGCCGTAAAGCTGGCGGGCCAGCACAACGTGCCGGTGATTCCCTTCGGCGTGGGCACCTCGCTGGAAGGCCACCTGCTCGCCGTGCAGGGCGGCATCAGCATCGATGTGAGCCGCATGAACAAGGTGCTGTCCATCAATGCCGAAGACCTGACGGTCACCGTGCAGCCGGGCGTCACGCGCAAGCAGCTCAATGAAGAGGTCAAGAGCACCGGCCTCTTCTTCCCGATTGACCCCGGCGCCGACGCCACACTGGGCGGCATGAGCGCCACGCGCGCCAGCGGCACCAACGCCGTGCGCTACGGCACCATGCGCGAGAACGTTCTGGCGCTGGAAGTCGTCACCGCCGACGGCAGCGTGATCCGCACAGGCACGCGCGCCAAGAAGTCTTCCGCCGGCTACGACCTGACGCGCTTGATGGTGGGCAGCGAAGGCACGCTGGGCGTGATCACCGAAGTCACCGTCAAGCTCTATCCGCTGCCTGAAGCCATCTCGGCCGCCATCTGCTCCTTCCCGAGCATCGAGGCTGCCGTGCGCACCACCATCGAGATCATCCAGCTGGGCGTGCCGATTGCGCGTGTCGAGCTGATCGACCACAACACCGTGCGCATGGTCAATGCGCATTCCAAGCTCTCACTGCGTGAAGAGCCCATGCTGCTGATGGAATTCCACGGCTCACCAAGCAGCGTGAAGGAGCAGGCCGAGCTGGTGCAGGAACTGGCCAGCGGCCACGGCGGCAATGCCTTTGAATGGGCCAGCACGCCCGAAGAGCGCACCCGGCTCTGGACCGCGCGGCACAACGCCTACTTTGCAGCCATCCAGTCCAAGCCCGGCTGCCGCGCCATTTCCACCGACACCTGCGTGCCCATCTCGCGCCTGGCCGATTGCCTGCTCGAATCGGTGGCTGAGGTCGACGCCAGCGGCCTGCCCTACTTCCTGGTCGGCCATGTGGGCGACGGCAACTTCCACTTCGGCTACCTGATCGACCCCGACATTCCGAAAGAGCGTGAAGTGGCCGAAGCGCTCAACCACAAGCTGGTGAGCCGTGCGCTGGCGCTGGAAGGCACCTGCACCGGCGAGCACGGCGTGGGCCTGCACAAGATGGATTTCCTCGTCACCGAAACCGGCGATGGCGCGGTCGAGATGATGCGCACCATCAAGCGCGCACTGGACCCGAAGAACATCATGAACCCCGGGAAGATCTTCTCGCTGTCCTGACACAGCGACGGCTTCACGACACGGCGGTGGCTAGAGGGCCTTCGCTGGCTTTTTCTTCAGCGCCTCGGGCATCGCGAAGGTGCTCTGGTCCCAGCCTTCGATCTCGAGGATTTTCTTCAGGCACTCTTCCATCAGCTCGTGCGACTTTTCAGTGGCTGCGGCAATGGTCTGGTGAACCAGCGCGTCGTTCACTGAATCGTTGGCGCAGTTCATCTGGTATTCGTACAACTCCCGCAACTCAAAGATGGCGCGGCACACCTGCGCCGGGCAGGCGCACTGGTACACCAGCGCCTGATCGATCACCTTGCTGATCTGGGCGGCGTCAAACTGTTCCTTCATGGTCATGTCTCCTCGGAGGTGGGTGGTGCGCCTTCAGGCGTGAAGGCAATGCAATCGGTTTCGGTGTCAAACCCCCGCACCCTGACGCCGGTGATGGGCCTCGGTGCCGGGGAGCTCACACGCGCAGCCTTGTTCAGCGCCTGGGTGGCAATCACCTCACCACCGTTGGCCATTTCGCACAGGCGCGCGGCCAGATGCACGGTGGCGCCGACCACGTCGTACTGGCGCTTCTGCCCGGCCTGGCTGGAATCGCCAATGAAGCCGGCCAGCACCAGCCCCTGCGCGACGCCGATGCCGAACGGAAACGGGTGCTTGCCGTTCAGCTCGGCCAGTGCAAGGCCGCAACGCAGCGCCAGATACGACCGGCCCATGCCGCGGAAGACCGCCATCACGCCATCGCCGGTGTACTTAATGACGGAGCCCTGGTGACTGCGCACCAGCGCCGCCTGCGCGCTGAGCAAGGCGTTGAGGTTTTCAAAGAAGGCCTGCGGCGGCATGTCGCGGATCAGTTGCGACGAGCCCCGGATGTCGGTGAACAGCACTGCGGCTTCAAAAAGTTCGGCCTCGTCGCCGGCATCGCCCTCCATCAGGGACAGGGCCTCGTCGGGCACCAGGTTGGCCAGCTGTGCCACGCGGGTGTTGACTTCGCGGGAAGCGGCCTTGACGCGGAGCAGCTCGGTCACGGTGATGAAAAAACGTTCGTCAGACAGGGGCTTTTCAATGATCACGTCCACACTTTGGGTCTGTTTGGCCCAGTGGCGCACCGCCTTGAGCGCCGGGCCCGGCGACGCGATGACCACGGTGGCGGCCTGGGGCACCATCAGCTTGATGGTGCTGCAGACGATCAGGCTGTCGGGCTGATCGGAGTGGTAGTTGAAGACCACCACATCCGGCTCGCCAGCCTCCAGCCCCTTGGGCAGTTGCAGTGTGCTGGCCACCCACTCGATGTAGCCCAGCCCGCGCCGCCGCAGGTCTTCCACCAGAACGGAAGCGGTGTAGTGGTTGCTGTCCACCAGCATCAGTCGGGAGTTGGCCATGGTCAGGGGTGCGGCGGTCGTGTGCAGCGCAGTGCAAGCCGTATGCATTCATAGTACCTGAAACAGGGTGCCTTACATTGCAACCGGGGCATGCGGCCCGGCCCCGAAGCGCCGCAGGACAAAACGCCCGATTGTTGGCAAGATCAGAGGGTTTGCGTCATTTCCTGAAAGCCCCCATGAGCCTGTTGTTCTCCCCCTTTTCCATCGGCCCCCTGACCCTGCCCAACCGCATCGTGATCGCGCCGATGTGCCAATACTCTGCCGACAACGGCGACGCCAGCGACTGGCACATGATCCACCTCGGCCACATGGCGCTTTCAGGCGCGGGCCTGCTGATTCTGGAAGCCACCGCCGTGGAAGACATCGGCCGCATCTCCCCGGGCGATCTGGGGCTGTGGTCGGATGCCAATGAGGCGGCGCTGGGCAAGGTGCTCACCGCGATTCGCAAATATTCGAGCATGCCCATCGGCATTCAGCTCGCGCACGCGGGCCGTAAGGGCTCCAGCCACGCGCCGTGGGAAGGCGGGCAACTGATTCCGGCCAGCGAAGGCGGCTGGACCCCGGTTGCGCCCTCTGCACTGCCGCACCTGCCGCATGAGACGCCGCCGCTGGCGCTCGATGACGCTGGCCTCCAACGCGTGGTGAAAGCGTTTGTGGATTCCGCCGTGCGTGCGCACCGCCTGGGCCTGGACCTGATCGAACTGCATGCCGCCCACGGCTACCTGCTGCACCAGTTCCTCTCGCCGCTGTCGAACACCCGCACCGACGCCTACGGCGGCTCACTGGAAAACCGCCTGCGCTTCCCGCTCGAAGTATTTGATGCGGTGCGTGCCGCGCTGCCCGACGGTTTTCCGCTGGGCGTGCGCATCTCGGGCACCGACTGGGTCGAGGGTGGCTGGGACATTGAGCAAAGCGTGTCGTTTGGTCAGGCACTCAAGGCGCGTGGCTGCGACTTCGTGCACATGACCAGTGGCGGCGTATCGCCACTGCAGAAAATTCCGCTGGAGCCCAACTACCAGGTGCCGCTGGCCGACCGCATGCGCAAAGCAGTCGGACTGCCGACCATGGCCGTGGGCCTGATCACCGAAGCCGAGCAGGCCGAGGCGATTCTGCAGGACGGCCAGGCCGACATGGTGGCACTGGCGCGCGGCATGCTGTTTGACCCGCGCTGGCCTTGGCACGCGGCGGCCAAGCTCAACGCGCAGGTGGAGGCGCCGAAGCAGTACTGGCGCTCGCAGCCGCGCGGCCTGAGCAAGCTGTTTGGAGACATCACCATCGGGCAGCGTTGAGTGGTGGCGCGGGTCAGCCGCGCCGGTTTCACGTCAGAACAGTAGCCACCACCCCACGGCGGTAGCTATCGCCAAAAATGG
>CALSAU010000280.1:0-4012 GCA_943372985.1 Polaromonas sp. YR568
ACATCGCTTTGCGCCGCTGTCCAGACGCGGTCAAACTCGGCGGGCGGCAAGTTGCCTTCACGCCGGCGCCGCAGCAGCGCCGAGGCCAGCTCCGTCTGGCAATGCGCCGCCACCAGCAGCTCGCCGGCCATCTGGAACAGTGCAAGTACGCGCTCACGCCCCGGTTCAGAGGCATAGCGCTTGGTCAGCGCCGAGGCATCGAACATCAGGCGCATGTCGCCATCCCGGGCCACAGCCCGCGTTGCGACCGCCGCCGGGTAGACCCGTGCCAATCTGCTGACCCGGCTCACCACGGCGCCTCATCCCGCTCATCGAGCACCGCCTGCGACAGCGACACACCCGGCGGTAACTTCACCGGTTCAAAAGGCTGCTTCCAACTGGGCAGGCGCGTCTGCGCCTCGGCCTTCAGTGGCACCAGTTCAGCCACTGGCTTGCCATGGCGCAGGATACGCACCGTCTCGCCCTTCTCCACCAGATCAATCATGGCCGAGGCATGGGCGCGGAACTCGCTGAGCGGAATAGTGTGCATTTTGTACAAATTCAGTTGTTTCGTACATTTTACCGTACCCGAAGCTCTCTGGACAGCACAGTGCCAAGTCCGCACCAGCCATGTTGAAATCGCATAATGAACAATGTCACCCCACCCAAGCTGTTGGTCTTTGCCGGCAGCACCCGCGCCAAATCCTTCAACCGCCAGCTGGCGCATGCCACGGCCGACATGGCCCGTGCCAGCGGTGCCACCGTCACCCTGCTGGAGCTGGGCGAACTCGACATCCCGATGTACAACGCCGACCTCGAAGCCCAGGGCACGCCACCCGACGTGATGAAGCTCAAGCAGATCATGTACGAGCACCCGGCCTGGATCATCTGCTCGCCTGAATACAACGGCAGCTACACCGCCCTGTTAAAGAACACCATCGACTGGGCGTCCAGCCCAGTAAAAAACGACCCGGCCTGGCAACAGGGCTTCAAGTCCTTCGCGGGCAAGGTGGTCGGCGTGCTCAGCGCCTCCCCCGGCGCCCTGGGCGGCCTGCGCTCACAAAGCCATCTGGTGCCGTTGCTGCTCAACGCGCAGTGCTGGGTAGCGCCCAAGGCCTTTGCACTGGGCCGCGCCGGGGAAGCCTTTGACGCTGACGGCAAGTTGGTCGACGAGACGCACCGCAAGAATGTGCAGGCGGTGATTGATCAGGTGTTGTTTGCGGCTGGGCGGTTGGGGGGCTGACACTCGGCAATCGATGTCAAAACGCAGAATTAAAAATTGAGAAATCCCGAAGACATGGATGATTTCACAACTCGCGTTGCTCATAGCATCGGTCGCCACTTCGTAACGCTCTCCTGCGTTCAGCACATTCCCGAGAAGAATGAGATGAAGACTCATATTTTTTCCGGGTTCATTGTGACCATCGAAGACGAGTGGTTCTATATCACCGCAGGCCATATATTGAGACGGATCCAACAGGCTATCGCAGCCGGCTCAACTTTCGACATCTGGCGCCTTGGAGATCAAACCGCCGGCAAGCGCACTGACAACCACGCAGTTCCCTATGCGTTTGAACTAGAGCGGTGGCTGGTGCTTGAAGACGAAACAACTGGTCTTGACTATGCAACTATGCACATCGGTGGCTTGTATCGTCAACAACTTGAGGCTGGCGGCGTCACCGCGATTGCTCGCAACGCTTGGGGCGACCACGTCACTGAGCACGATTACTGGGTACTTGCTGGTATCCCCTCTGAAACTGTCTCCTACGACGGGAAAACCAAGATTACCGCTAGATTTGTAATGACACGGGTCACACCAGAAAGTGCACCTCTGATCGCCGAGCAAAAAGCTCAGAATCAGTTCTACGCGAGACTTCTCAATGGGTCAGAACAGGTTGTTAATGACGTAGACGGCATGAGCGGTGGGCCGCTCTTTATGCTGAAGAACATCGATGGCGCGTAGAAGTACCACGTTATAGGTGTCCAGAGTGCTTGGTATCAAAGTACCCGGATCGTTGCAGCGTGTCCATTCTCGACTTTCGGGCATGCGCTGGAACCGATAGTCAAAGACGCGCTGTCAGAAGTGAGGCTAAGCTCATAGAGCCACTAGTCTCACCCCCCACCCCGCTGCATGTAAAGATCAAAGCGCTTCATGAACACATAGCGCTGCGCGTCGTCCAGCCCGCTGAACGCAAAGCGCACATGCAGCCGGGGAATGCGGGCGAGGCCGCCCAGCAGGCGCGGTTCGCCGGTCTGCCATTCGATCCTCAAGGTTCCCGGCTCAATCTGCACCTGCACGGATGCACCCTCGCGCTGCCACGGGTGACTGCCGATGGCAGCGGGCAGCCAGCCCAGCCATTCGGTTTCGGTGCACCCCATCTCGCGGTCAAACGCCGCAGCATAAAACGACTGCAAGCACTAGCCTCCGGCAATCGGCGGCCAGATGGCCAGCACGTCGCCTTCGACCAGCGTGCGCGTCAGGCGCTGCTCGGGCTGGATGTAAGTGCCGTTGACCAGCACCAGATGCACCAGCTTCTGCGGCAGGCCGAAGGGCTCGATGATCTGGCTGATGGTGGCGTCGGGTGCCACGTCGAGCTCAACCACATTGCTGCGGCGCGACTCGGGCGGCAAATAGTCGGTCAGCGTGGCAAACAGCTTGAAGGTGATTTTCATAGCGGATGTGCAAATACCGTGGCGATCAGCGCCGCCGCTGGTCGGCCGCACCGGTCCATTCGCCCTGCCCCTGCGCGCTGCCCAGGTACGCCTCCATCAGCTTGGTCGGGTCCTGCTTGAGCACGTCTTTCCACGGCCCGAGTTTCACCGCGCCCTCAACCAGCCCGCGCATCACGCCCACGTGGTCGGTCCAGCCGACGCTGTTGCAGCCGACCATCACATCGCCACTGAATTGCAGGCTCAGGTGCCGGCCCATGCCGTTGACGGCGCTTCGGTCGGTCAGCTCCACGCCCTCGCCACCGGGCACGCCCTCCCAATTGCCAAAGCTGGTGGAGATCAGCCCCAACGTGTCGAGCACATTGATCTGCGTCACGCCACGCAGGTTGGCGCGCTGGCCCACCATGTTGAGCGCCGCCACGCGCGCCTGCTCGGCCGCATTCGGCTGGATGGCGCTGACGATGGTTTTGCCGCTCACCTTGTCAAACGCTTCGGCGCAATCGCCCGCCGCGTAAATGCCGGGCACATTGGTCTGCAGATGTTCGTCGGTCAGCACGCCCTGCAGGCAGGTCACGCCGGATTTTTCAAGAAACGCGATGTTGGGCTTGACGCCGGTGGCGCTGATCACCAGATCGGCCTCCACCGTCTGGCCACTGGAAAGGCGCACCTTCAGCGGGCCGCCCTTGCCCGACGCGTCAATGCCTTCGACCTTGGTGCCGGTGAAGACCTTCACGCCCTGCGTCTCGCACCAGTCGCGGATCATGCCGCCGGCCGTCGGGCCCATCATGCGCGGCACCATGCGGTCGCCCATCTCCACCACGCTCAGTTCCACGCCGCGCTGCTTGAGCGCTTCCATGATGATGCAGCCGATGAAGCCTGCCCCCATCTGCAGCACGCGCGCGCCGGGCTGGGCCAGCGCCATGATCTGGCGCGCGTCTTCCAGCGTCCAGCAGGGGTGCACACCGGCGCTGTCCATGCCGGGAATCGGCGGGCGCATCGGGCGCGAGCCAGTGGCAATCAGCAGCTTGTCAAAGGCCAGGGTCTGGCCGTTGTCGAGCAGCACGGTTTTCTTGGCGGCGTCCATGGCGCTGGCGCAGGCCGTGATCTGTTTGATCTTCAGGTCGGCAAAGTGACTGGGCGTCTTGCGCAGGTAGGTGCCGCGCTCATCGATGTTGCCCATCAGCAGATAGGGAATCGCCATGCGTGAATACGGCGGCTCCTTCTCGTCACCGACCAGCGTGATGGTGTCGTGGGGTGCGTGCTTGCGGATGGTTTCCGCAGCAATCACACCGGCAGGGCCTGCGCCCAGAATGACGTGGTGGGTCATGGCAATGGCTTTCTCAAACAGTCAACTTGAACGTGA
>CALSAU010000281.1:0-4001 GCA_943372985.1 Polaromonas sp. YR568
GCAAGGTTTGCAGCACCGCCGCGGAGCCCGGAAACTGCCCGCCATGCAGGGTGACCACATCGCGCGCGCAACGGTGCAGATGGCGCGCACGGCTGTAGTAGCCCAAGCCGCTCCACAAACCGAGCACTTCGTCTTCACTGGCAGCGGCCAGATCGGCCACCGTGGGAAACCGTTGGAGAAAGCGCGCGTAGTAATCGAGCACTGTCGTGACCTGCGTCTGCTGCAGCATGATTTCAGACAGCCAGACACGGTAAGGGTCGCGGGTGTTTTGCCAAGGCAGCGTGTGGCGCCCATGGCTTTTCTGCCACTGGATCACGCAGTCTGCAAACGAAGGGGTGACAGCAGGCAAGGCCGCAGCCTGACGTCTAGCAGCCACCGATGCTCAAGCGGCTTGCGAGAGAGGCGCTGCCTCGGTGTCTTCCACTGCGGGCTGGAAGCGCGCCGCAAGAGCCGTCGAAGGCGCTGACGACGGAGCAGGCCCCGTCATCAGATGGGACGTGAGCTCGGTGAGCTTGGCGTCCAGCAAGTCCAGCACCTGTTGCTGGGCTTCGATCTCGGTGATGCGCTCATCCAGGCCCGAGGCCGCCTGCTGAATCCGCTCGATGGCCTCCAGCCGGCGCCCGAAATTACGGCGGCGTTCCCGCAGCTGTGCATCCAGTTGCGAAGCAGCCGACTTGTTCCACAGTTCGAGGTCGCCCAAAGCTGATTCGTAGATGACGCGAAGCCGCGTGGCCAGCGCACGGGTAAGCCGCTCGGAGAAGTCGCCCTGCGAGAGCTTGAGCACATTGCTGAGCCCCAGGTACTGCACATGGCTGCGCTCGATCTGCTCCAGATCCTGCACGTAACGCATCAGGTCCGGCTCTTTAGGGGGCTGCAGCGAAAAGCTGAATTCGGCGTTGAGTTGCCGGAATGAGGCGGTGAGCATGGACTGGATCTCGTCGCTCAAAATCTTGGCGCGCTGCAGGCTTTCACGCAGGCGCGAGAAGGTCAGGCCGTAGGCCTTCTTCACGCCCAGCTTGATCCCGGGCTGCTTGAGCGCCACCGTCAGTTCGGCGAGCTCCGCCTTCAGCGTGGGGGTGCTGAGCAGCGTCAGCACTTCGCGCAGCAGCTTCAGGTGCACCGAGCGCACCGCGTGAATCCGCGCGCCGCTGGTGTCGAACTCGGTCTGCTCCTGCTCGATGCGCGTGCGCATGTGCTGGATGACCGACACATTCTTGCCGCGCAAACCGCGCAGCTCGATCATCTGCTCGGCCAGATCACGCCGGCGGATGTGCATGGCCCGGCTGGCTTCCACGCGCAGCTCGGTGATGCCAGTGGCCACCGCCGAGCGCAGAATCTTCTGCCGCTGCCCCATCACACCTTGGCCCAGTGCCAGCTCAAGACCCGGCAGGCGGCTGGCTTCCAGCAATGTCTTGTCACGCGTGACTTTGGCCAGCAGGCCTTTTTGGGCCGAGACCGGAATCACCTGCGCTTCAGGCAGGCCGAGGATTTCGGCAGAGGTGGCGCGCTGCCGCTCGATCTGCGCCTGCACCTGCTCGGGGGTGCTCAGACCATCCCACAGCGTATCGATCTTGTTCAGTACGACCAGTCGCGCGTCGCTGCCATTGCCGCTGCCTTCGGTCACGAGATGCTCGCGCCAGATGGCCAGATCGGACTTGGTGACGCCAGTATCCGCCGCCAGAATGAAAACCACGGCATGGGCTTGCGGGATCAGACTCACCGTCAGCTCAGGCTCGGCGCCAATGGCGTTGAGGCCCGGTGTGTCCAGAATCACGAGGCCCTGCTTGAGCAGCGGGTGCGCGATATTGATGAGCGCATGGCGCCACTTGGGCACCTCGACCAGCCCGTCGGCACCCATGCGCGGGTTGTCTTCGGGGTTACCGTCATGCCAGAAGCCGAGTGCGCGAGCCTCGTCCTGCGACACGTAGCGAACCTCGGCCACCTTCTCCAGCGCCTGGGCCAGCTGGGCCGGATCGTTCACATCCAGGTCCACGCGCGTCCACTTCTCGGGGACCGCACGCCATTCCATCAGCGCCTGCGACTGCAGACGCGTCTCGATGGGCAACAGACGCAGGCAGGGCGGCACATCAGCGTCGTAGCCCAGTTCGGTCGGGCACATGGTGGTGCGGCCTGCACTTGCCGGCATGATGCGCCGGCCATAGCCAGCAAAGAAAATAGCGTTGATCAGCTCGGACTTGCCGCGCGAGAATTCGGCGACAAAGGCCACCATCACCTTGTCGGAGCGCACTTGAGCTTCCAGCCTGTGCAGTCGCTCTTCAACGGCTGCGTCGATCAGGTCATGGTCTTTCATCCATTCGGCAAGCAGCTTCAGGCGCAAGGCAAACTCGCGCCGCCAAACGCCGTGCTGGTCAAATTGTTCGTTGAAAGACATCGCTGTGCTTTGTGTTGAGCTGCTCAATATAGCATCGCCGCCCCGAAACGACCACCGGCCGAGGTACAGCAAAGTTCAGGGTTTTTGGCAGCGGGCGCAGTAAAAAGTGGAGCGTTGCCCCTGCCGGATGCCCTTGATCGGAGCACTGCACAGACGACATGGCAGCCCGGCTCGGTCATACACCATGGCCTCCAGCTGGAAGTAGCCAGATTCGCCCTGCGCGTTGGAGAAGTCGCGCAAGGTACTGCCACCCTTTGTAACTGCACGTGACAAAACATCCCGGATCGCCTCATGCAGCCGGGCCGCCCGCGGACGGCTGATGCGGCAGGCCGGCGTGGTCGGCCGGATGCCAGCCAGAAAAAGCGCCTCTGAGGCATAGATGTTTCCCACGCCCACCACCACCTCACCCCCCAGCAGCAATTGCTTGATGACGGTCTTGCGCTGCCGAAGCGCGGCGTGAAAATTCACCAGATCAAAGTCATCGCCCAAAGGCTCCACGCCCAGACGTCCGAGCAGCTTTTGCGCGATCGCGTGGCCTTCTGCTGGCGCGTACACCACAGCACCAAAGCGGCGCGGATCATTCAGGCGGAGCGTGCCGTGGCTGGTGTCCATCTCAAAATGATCGTGCTTGCCCGGCGGAGGCAACTGGTGGCCAAAGCTCACACTGCCCGACATTCCCAGGTGAATCAGCAAAAGGCCTTCGCTCAGATCCAGCAGAAGATACTTGCCGCGGCGACGCACCTGCAGCACATGGCGCCCCACCAACTGCGCCGGCAGGCAACCCAGAGGCCAACGCAAGGGCTGGCCCAGGCGGACCGATTGCACCGTCGCTCCGGCAATGCGGTCGGCAAAGCTCAGACGGGTGACTTCGACTTCGGGAAGTTCAGGCATGGTGGAGGATAGGTTGACCGCGTCTCGGGTTATGTCGGGTTGTGTCGGGTTGGGTCGGATTGTCTAGATTGATCGGTCCGCCCGTCTGGATCTGGCCAGACAAAAGCTACCCTGTGCGCCACGAAGGGTGGAAAGGCGCAGTGGGCGCACGGGCGAGGAGCTTCAATTATCATGGTCCGATGAAGAAAATTTCCGGCTTGGTCCTCGCGCTCGTATGGATGATGGCTGGCGGCCTCGCCCGTGCACAGACACCCGCCACACCGCCTGCTGCACCGACATCGCCGGCTGAAGCGCCCGCCCCGGCCGGACTTGCACAAGCCAGGGCAGCGCAAGACAACGCTCCCCGCTCGCAGCTTGACGCGCAATTGCTCTACCAGTTGCTGATTGGCGAGTTGACCGTACAGCAGGGCGAGCCCGGTGCCGGTTATGCGCTGATTCTTGACGCCGCGCGCAAAACTGGCGACGCGCAGCTGTACCAGCGTGCCACCGACATTGCGCTGCAGTCGCGCTCAGGCGATGCTGCGCTGCAGGCAGCGACGGCATGGAAGCAGGCCCAACCCGCCTCGCGCGAGGCCAACCGGTACGTGCTGCAGATTCTGATTGCACTGAACCGCATCACCGAAACCGTGGAGCCCCTGCGGGCCGAGGTCAGGATGGCGCCCGAGGCTGAGCGCAGCGGCGTCATTGCGGCCATCCCGCGCATCTATGCCCGGGTGAG
>CALSAU010000282.1:0-3984 GCA_943372985.1 Polaromonas sp. YR568
ACGGCCCGTTGCTGGTGCAAACGGGCCGTTGAATGGGGTGCACGCGTGCGCTACCGTCTCCGCCCGTTGGGGGATGGCAGTAGTGCTAGCGAAATCGACTTCATGGCTTGAATGTATCACATTTCATTTGTGCAGACCGCGCTCGTCCGGCTCATCGGTCGAGGTGGAAATCACGCTGGTCTGCAAGCCCTTGGCCTTGCGCCAGCCGTAAACCACATAGCCCGAAAAACCGTACAAGACGAACAGCGAGAACATCACCGTCGGCGGATCGATGTTGATCACTGCAATGCCCAGTGCGATCAACACAATGGCCGCAAACGGCACACTGCGCTTCATCGACACATCTTTGAAGCTGTAGAAAGGCACATTGGTCACCATGGTCAGGCCCGCATAAAGCGTGAGCGCAAAGGTGAGCCAGCGCACCTCCAGACCACTGATGCCCTGCTCCGTCATCAGCCAGATGAAGCCGGTCACCAGCGCTGCAGCGGCCGGCGATGGCAAACCCTGGAAGAAGCGCTTGTCCACCACGGCGGTGTTCACATTGAAGCGGGCCAGACGCAGTGCAGCGCAGGCGCAGTACACAAAGGCGCCAATCCAGCCCCAGCGGCCCAGGCTGGTCAAGGCCCATACATAGGCAATCAATGCAGGTGCTGCACCGAAGGACACCATGTCAGAGAGCGAGTCCATCTGTTCGCCAAACGCGCTCTGGGTGTTGGTCATGCGGGCCACACGGCCGTCGAGGCTGTCGAGCACCATGGCACAAAAGACACCGATGGCAGCCTGTTCGAAGCGCCCGTTCATGGCCATCACGATGGCGTAAAAACCACCAAACAGGGCGGCCAACGTGAACAGGTTGGGCAGGATATAAATGCCCTTGCGGCGCTTGCGCACCACCACCCCGTCCTCTGACGATTCGGAATTTTCGCCGTCATGCATAAGAAATACTCCCAAGACACGTCCGGTACCGACAAATAGCGGCGGACGCACTGATGTAAATGACCAGATCCGGATGTATTGGCCAGCGCTGCAGATGCCGGCCAGATCCGCCTGGCAATCCGAAAGCATAACAACAACGATGGCGCCACATCAGAAATCAGGAAATGGCGCGCCCTTCGAAGAGCTTGCGCCGCCCAATAAAAAAGCCGCGCAGGTACTTTGCGCGGCTTTGTGCAGGACAACGCCACCCGCAGGCGGCACCGGCCCGGCGCTGTTGGATCAGTTGCGGGTCTGGTCGACCAGCTTGTTCTTGGCGATCCAGGGCATCATGGCGCGCAGCTGGGCACCCACGACCTCGATCTGGTGATCGGCGGTATTGCGGCGGCGTGCGGTCATGCTCGGGTAGTTGGTGCGGCCTTCCAGGATAAACATCTTGGCGTACTCGCCATTCTGGATGCGCTTGAGTGCGTTGCGCATGGCCACACGCGACTGCTCGTTGATGACCTCAGGGCCCGTCACGTACTCGCCGTACTCGGCATTATTCGAGATCGAGTAGTTCATGTTGGCAATACCGCCTTCGTAGATCAGGTCCACGATCAGCTTGAGCTCATGCAGGCACTCGAAGTAGGCCATCTCAGGGGCGTAGCCGGCTTCCACCAGCGTCTCGTAGCCCATCTTGATCAGCTCGACCGCGCCGCCGCACAACACGGCCTGCTCGCCGAACAGGTCGGTCTCGGTCTCTTCCTTGAAGTTGGTCTCGATGATGCCAGCCTTGCCACCGCCGTTGGCCATGGCGTAGCTGAGCGCGAGGTTACGAGCCTTGCCTGACTTGTCCTGGTGCACTGCCACCAGGTGCGGCACGCCGCCACCCTGGGTGTAGGTGTTGCGCACGGTATGACCGGGGGCCTTGGGAGCGACCATCCACACATCCAGGTCGGCACGCGGCACAACCTGGTTGTAGTGCACGTTGAAGCCATGAGCGAAGGCCAGCGAGGCACCTTGCTTGATGTTCGGCTCCACATTGTTCTTGTAGACCTCGGCGATCTGCTCATCGGGCAACAGGATCATGACCACATCAGCGGCCTTGACGGCGTCGTTGACTTCCATCACGGTCAGGCCGGCCTTGCCGACCTTGTCCCAAGACGCACCGCCCTTGCGCAGGCCGACGACCACTTTCACGCCGCTGTCGTTCAGGTTCTGTGCGTGGGCATGGCCCTGGCTGCCGTAGCCAATGATGGCCACAGTCTTGCCCTTGATCAGGCTGAGGTCGCAATCCTTGTCGTAGAAAACTTTCATTTTTCAATCCTTCAAAATAGGTTCTGGCGAAAACGCCCATCGACAGGCTCAGGGCGAACGATCTGATACATCGCCACTGCTTGAATCCGTTCGCGTTGAGCCTGTCGAAACGCGCGCACGGAAGTTTCACAAATTCAAACCCTCAGGATGCGCTCTCCACGGCCGATGCCACTGGAGCCGGTGCGAACCGTCTCCAGGATCGCGCTGCGGTCAATCGCCTCCAGAAATGCGTCATTCTTGGACTGGTCACCGGTCAGCTCGATGGTGTAGCTTTTCTCGGTCACGTCAATGATGCGTCCGCGGAAGATATCCGCCATGCGCTTCATTTCCTCGCGCTCCTTGCCGACCGCACGCACCTTCACCATCATGAGCTCGCGCTCGGTGTAGGAGCCTTCGGTCAGATCCACGACCTTGACCACTTCGATGAGGCGGTTCAGGTGTTTGGTGATCTGCTCGATGACGTCATCCGAACCGGTGGTCTGGATGGTCATGCGCGAGAGGCTGGGGTCTTCCGTGGGAGCCACGGTCAGACTTTCAATGTTGTACCCACGGGCGGAGAAAAGACCCACGACGCGCGACAGCGCGCCCGGTTCGTTTTCGAGCAATACGGCAATGATGTGTTTCATGGAAAGATTCCTCTTTTCGCTGCCCTCCCCTGCACACGGTAATGTGCAGGCTTGGCAGGCAATAGATTCGTCAAATAAAAGGTTGTTGGGGAGGTGCGTTCAGCTGGAAGATCAAAGATCTTCCGAGCCCAGCAGCATTTCGGTGATGCCCTTGCCGGCCTGCACCATCGGAAACACGTTTTCCGTCGGGTCGGTGCGGAAGTCCATGAACACGGTACGGTCCTTGAGCTTGCGGGCTTCGCGCAGCGCAGGCTCCACATCCTGTGGTTTTTCGATCAGCATGCCGACATGCCCGTAGGCCTCAGCCAGCTTGACGAAGTTGGGCAGTGCGTCCATGTAACTGCTGCTGTAGCGGCCGGCGTATTCCACCTCCTGCCACTGCCGCACCATGCCGAGGTAACGGTTGTTAAGCGACACCACCTTGATCGGGGTGTTGTACTGCAGGCAGGTGGAAAGCTCCTGGATGCACATCTGCACCGAACCTTCACCCGTGATGCAGAACACCTCTGAATCGGGCTTGGCCAGCTTGATGCCCATGGCATAGGGAATGCCGACGCCCATGGTGCCGAGTCCGCCGGAATTGATCCAGCGACGTGGCTCGTCGAACTTGTAATACTGCGCAGCCCACATCTGGTGCTGACCCACATCGGAGGTGATATAGGTGTCGGCGTCCTTGGTCATGTTCCAGAGCGTTTCGACCACGTACTGGGGCTTGATCACATCGCCATTGCCCATGCTGTACTTCATGCAGTCACGCTTGCGCCAGCCTTCAATGGTCTCCCACCAGCCGCCCAAGGCGTTGGCGTCGGGTTTCAGGCCCGACTCCTTGATCATGGCGATCAGTTCGGTCAGCACATCCTTCACATCACCAACGATGGGGATGTCCACCTTCACGCGCTTGGAGATGCTGGAAGGATCGATGTCGATGTGGATGATCTTGCGCTCGTTCTGTGCGAAATGTTTTGGGTTGCCAATCACCCGGTCGTCAAAGCGCGCACCGACGGCCAGCAGCACGTCGCAGTTCTGCATCGCGTTGTTGGCTTCAATCGTGCCGTGCATGCCCAGCATGCCGAGGAACTTGCGATCGGTGGCGGGATAGGCGCCCAAGCCCATCAAGGTGTTGGTG
>CALSAU010000283.1:0-3969 GCA_943372985.1 Polaromonas sp. YR568
CCGATCTCATGGCGAGGCAGTATGCGGAGCAACCGGGCAACTACCTTGCCTTTGCGAGCAGCTACGACTACCTGCTGCAGCTGGCCGCCACGCTGCAGCAGCGCCACCCGCAGATTCCGCAGTGGACGCAGACACGCGGCATGGAAGAGCGCGCCCGCGATGCCTTTTTGGCGCGCTTCACGCCCGCATCACAAGGCATTGGCTTCGCGGTGTTGGGTGGCCCGTTCGCCGAAGGAATTGACCTGCCGGGTGCACGCCTGATTGGCGCCTTCATCGCCACGCTGGGCCTGCCGCAGATCAACCCGGTGAACGAGCAGATCCGGGAGCGCATGGCGGTCAACTTCAACGCCAGTCTGGCGCATGACTACACCTATCTTTACCCCGGCCTGCAGAAAGTGGTGCAGGCCGCCGGCCGGGTGATCCGCACCACGTCTGACAGCGGCGTGGTGTACCTGATGGACGACCGCTTCACGCGAGCTGAAGTGCAGGCTTTGTTCCCGCGCTGGTGGCAAGTCGAACGGCTGCAGGCCGGGCGCGGCCACTTCGCTGCAGCCTGATCGCCGGCTCAGTTGACGACTCGATCGACGACTCAGGCGGCCATCGCCTGCTTGGCATCAAACAGTGCCGCCTGCGCCCGGCTCTCGGCGCGCGGGCCGTACTGCAGATCGGGGCCGACCAGCCGTTGAAGCTCGCCATAGCCCGCAGCCAGCGCCGTGTCGTAAGCGGGGAAGGTGATGTCAGAGACGGCGAGAGACTCGAACGCCTGCGTGCGCAGGCCGCGCTCCAGCAGGCGCCAGCGGAATTCGCCGGGGGCTGATTCTTCAACAGTCAGTGCCAGGGAGCGCAGGGGATCGATCAGCTGCGCGCTCGCAAGCGTGGAATGGTTCATGGACCGGTATCCTTCAGGGGAAATGACAGGGCTGGTGCACTGCAACACACGCATACAGCGTGCCAAAGCGCGGCAAAAGCGGAAGAAATGGAATAGGGATGACGAACGCCCGCTGCAAGGCGGCCCTGCGCGACATCGAAAGCCTGCGTCGCAACAAACGAAACATCAAACGGGACGGGCCTAGCCACAAAGGCAGGCACCGGCAGGAAATAAAAGCGAATGAACATTGGCTATGAAGTACCGACGGTGGGGTGTCTCGCCCCTGAATCAGTTTACGCCCGTCAGATGACAGTTTGGATGCGATTCGCTGGCCAAAATTCCGTCAAGATGTAAGAGAAAACCTTGATTGATTTTTTACGATAACGCCCACGCCTCTCCCAGCAAATGCTTTGGGAACACGCAACATCGTTATATTGAGCGGGCACTTCCGCCTACGCTGCACTGCACAACGCCCCAGGAAACGTCATGAAGAATCTCTACAAGTATTTCTTTCGCGGTCTCATCACCATCCTGCCGGTGGCGCTGACGGTGTACCTGCTGTACATCTTTCTCGCGTGGACAGAAACGCTCACGCTGTGGCTGCTGCGACCACTCATTGGCAGTTTTTATGTGCCGGGCATGGGCCTGCTGTCGGGTGTGCTCGCGATTCTGGTGGTGGGCTATCTGGTGTCGAACCGCCGCATCCGCCAGCTGCTGTCTTTCGTGGAGCTGCCGTTTACCAACCTGCCGGTGGTCAAGAGCATTTACTCGTCGCTGAAAAGTTTTGCCGACTACTTTGCGCCAGCCTCCACATCCGGCGAGCAGAGTGTGGTGATCCTGCGCATGCCGGGCCACCCGCTGGAGATCGTGGGACTCATCACACGCCGAAGCTTTGCGGATTTGCCAGGTGGCTTTCTGCCCAGCGAGCCTGGCGAACGTGTGGCGGTTTACCTGCCAATGGGTTACATGATTGGCGGCTACACCGTGTTCGTTCCGGTCGAGTGGGTGCAGCCCATCGACATGTCGGTGGAGGAAGCAATGCGCTCTGCGCTGATTGCCTGGATGGCCAAGCCCGCTGCAACGCAGCAGGCTGCGGCGAAGTCCTGAGGGCGGTCACACAGCCTTCCCACCATCGCCAAAGGCTGACGGGGCGCAGGCCGGCGCTGTGTCGCTCGTCCTGTTGATACGGCTGTGACTGCGGGTGGCTTAGCGCGACTGGCGCGGTGCCGGACCGGGGCCGCGGCCTGCGATGTGACGGAAGGTGATGCGGCCCTTGCTCAGGTCGTAGGGCGACAGCTCCAGCGACACCTGATCACCCGCCAGGATGCGGATGTGGTTCTTGCGCATCTTGCCGGAGGTGTAGGCGACCAGCTTGTGGCCGTTGTCCAGCGTGACGCGAAAGCGCGAGTCAGGCAACACCTCATCGACCAGTCCGTGCATTTCAATCAGTTCTTCTTTGGCCATGGGGTAACTCCTTGAGAATGGGAAAAATCAGTGGTGAGGCGCGTGGCCCGCGAAGGGCCAGGCTGTGCAGCGCGCGTCAGGCGCATGCAGGCGATGCCGTCAAGGCACCGGATGAGCGCTCCTGAATCCACGCCAGGGCGTGTTCGGTGGCGTGCTGGACAGCCGCTGCGGCGGTATCAAACAGGCCGCTCAGGCGCATCACGCGGTCATGCGTGGCGCTGCCCCGGCCGGAGCGGATGGAAACCGATGCAGCATAGCGGCCTTCGGCCTGCTGCTTGATGAGCGGAGAGACAAGGTACTTGCCTACCGCGATATGGGTGTGGTCGTTCGTCATGAAATGGCTTGCCGGGTGTCGTTGTTCGAGGAATGTCCCGGCGTTTCTACAAAATAATTCAAAAAGGTATCGGCTTGCGGACAAGCCGGCGAGTGTTCGGTGTTCACCCGCCAGGCCCTTGCGGGGCTGGGCTGGTTGAGCCTGGAGTGGGCACTGTTGGGGGGAGTGCTCGCCGGAATACGGAACAGTGCTGAGGGTATTCAATGCATGAGAGTCACTGAAGGCACTGTGGAATCGGGCTCTGAGAAGCGCCGCATTTGACAAGGAGGCCGCGTGAGAAACAGCCTCGATCTAAAACGCTGAAGCGTTACCGAAGCCCCTATTGTACCCGGGAGACGGGTGCCGCTGCTTGACAGGCCCCATGGCCGGATCAGGCCGGGCTGAAGCCCCTTCGGCTCAGCCCTCAAACTGCGGATGCAATTGCCGGATGCGGTTCATGGCCATGCCGGCCGCCGCGGTGCGGGTTTCCACGCCCAGCTTGACGTAAACCCGCTCCAGATGCTTTTTGACGGTGGCCGGGCTGGCACCCAGGATGTCGGCAATGTCGCGGTTGATCTTGCCCTTGACCACCCAATAAAGCACCTCGGCCTCGCGCGCGGTGAGCTTGAAGCTCAGGCTCATGGCCTCCACCACCGCATCGTCAGAGATCTCGCGCATCACGATCAACCAGTCGCCGGTGTGGCTGGCGCCAGACGCGGCCATGTCCTCGCCATCCCCGGTTTGGCGGTGCAGACGAAAAGTCAGGCGGCGCGACCCCAGGTCGACCGACAGACGCGGCGGCTCGATCTGCTGCGCTGCGTCGGCCATGTGGCGGCGCATCCAGGCCAGCACCGGCTCCGGCGTTTGCGGCGCCGAAGTGCCGTAGTAGCGCAGCAGCAGATCACGAGCCAGCGGGGTCTGCCAGGTGATGCGGCCGTCGCTGGCGTCACCAGTGCCGGTCATGCGTACCGTGATGCTGGCATAACCAAACGCATCAAGCGCATTGCGCGCCTGGCCGGCTTGGCGCGCCTCCTGCCGCGCCCGCCGCGCGCCCTGCAGGTGTACGCCCATGCGGGCCATCACCTCCTTGGGCTTGATGGGCTTGGTGACGTAGTCCACGCCGCCGGCTTCAAGTGCCGCCACCAGGTACTCGGTTTCAGTGAGGCCGGTCATGAAGATGATCGGAATGTGCGCGGTCTCGCCCATGGCCTTGAGCCGCTTGGCCACTTCGAAGCCATCCATGCCGGGCATCATGGCGTCGAGCAGCACGATGTCGGGCACCGCCTGGCGGGCACGCTGCAAAGCCGCCTCACCGCTGGTGGCC
>CALSAU010000284.1:0-3969 GCA_943372985.1 Polaromonas sp. YR568
AGGTCGGTCTTCCAGTCCATGCGCTCGGCAATCGCCTCGATGACGAGGTCGCATTCGCGCAGCAGCTCCATGTGCTCTTCGTAGTTGGCCTGCTGGATCAGGGCCGCGTCTTCCGGCACGCCCAGCGGCGCTGGCTTGAGCTTCTTGAGCCCCTCAATGGCCCGGGTGACGATGCCGTTCTTCGGACCTTCCTTCGCCGGAAGGTCGAACAGGATCACCGGCACCTTGACGTTGACCAGATGAGCGGCAATCTGCGCACCCATGACACCGGCACCGAGCACAGCGACTTTTTTGACCTGAAAACGTAACATGTTCGTTCCTTATCGATGACGCATTCTGTTAGGTCCCTTGCAAGTGGCAGCGTGGAACCGGCTCCGCCGGGCCACTGCTGCCGCCCCTGGAAGGGGGGATGCATCTACACGAAGTGAGATGCAGGCGGGGTGGGCCAATATTTAAACCAACGCCGCGTCGGTATCCATCAGCGCCTTGCTGCCCGAGCGGGCCGTGCGCATCAGCGTCGCCGTCTCGGGGAACAGCTTGGCGAAATAAAAGCGCGCCGTCTGCAGCTTGCCCAAATAGAAGGGGTCGGCGTTGCCGGCGGCCACTTCGCGCAATGCCACCTGCGCCATGCGGGCCCAGAAGTAGCCGAACACCAGATGTCCAGCCACGCGCAGGTAGTCGACCGCAGCGGCACCCACTTCGTCCGGATTCTGGAAACCCTTGAAACCGAGTTCGGTGGTGAACTTGGTCATCTGGTCAGCGAGGTAGGCCAACGGGTTGATGAACTCGGCCATCTTCTCGTTGACGCCCTCTTCCTCGATCAAGGCGGCGATCAGCTTGCCGAATTTTTTGAGTGTGGCGCCGTTGTTACCCAGAATCTTGCGGCCCAGCAGGTCCAGCGACTGGATGGTGTTGGTGCCCTCATAGATCATGTTGATGCGGTTGTCGCGCACCAGCTGCTCCATGCCCCATTCCTTGATGAAGCCATGGCCGCCGAAGACCTGCATGCAGGCGTTGGTGGCGATGTGGCCGTTGTCAGTGAGGAAAGCCTTGACGATGGGGGTGAGCAGGGCCACCACTTCGCCCGCGTCCTTGCGCACCTTTTCGTCGGGGTGGTAGAGCTCCTTGTCGAGCAGCAGCGTGCAGTAAATTGCCAGCGCGCGGCCGCCTTCGGCGTAGGCCTTGGCGGTCAGCAGCATCTTGCGCACGTCGGGGTGCACGATGATCGGGTCGGCTGGCTTGTCCTTGGCTTTCACGCCAGAGAGCGAGCGCATCTGGATGCGGTCTTTGGCGTAGGCCAGCGCGTTCTGGTAGGCCACTTCTGTGAGGCCCAGCGACTGGTTGCCCACACCCAGGCGGGCGGCGTTCATCATCACGAACATGGCGGCCAAGCCCTTGTTGGGGGCGCCGACCAGCGTGCCGGTGGCTCCGTCCAGCACCATCTGCGCGGTGGCATTGCCGTGGATGCCCATCTTGTGTTCGAGGCCGCCGCAGAAAATACCGTTGCGCGCACCCAGGCTGCCGTCAGCGTTGACGTTGTACTTCGGCACCGCAAACAGGCTGATGCCCTTGCTGCCCTGCGGCGCGTCCGGCAGGCGGGCCAGCACCAGGTGCAGGATATTGGGGGCGAGGTCGTGTTCACCCGCGCTGATGAAGATCTTGGTGCCCGTCAGGCGATAGGTGCCGTCAGGCTGTGGCTCGGCCTTGGTGCGCAGCATGCCGAGGTCGGTGCCGCAATGCGGCTCGGTCAGGCACATGGTGCCAGTCCACTCGCCGCTGACCAGCTTGGGCAGGTAAAGCTTTTTCTGCTCTTCGGTGCCATGGGCGTGCAGTGCCTCGTAGGCGCCATGCGAGAGACCTGGGTACATGGTCCAGGCCTGGTTGGCCGAGTTGAGCATTTCATAGAAGCACTGGTTGACCACAAACGGCAGGCCCTGGCCGCCGTATTCCGGATCGCAGCTCAGCGCTGGCCAGCCGCCTTCCACATACTTGGCATAGGCTTCCTTGAAGCCCTTGGGCGCGGTGACTTCGTGCGTGGTCTTGTCGAGCGTACAGCCCTCTTCATCGCCGCTGATGTTGAGCGGAAAGGTCACCTCGGCGGCGAACTTGCCACCTTCTTCGAGCACGGCGTTGATGGTGTCGGCATCGATGTCGGCATGACGCGGAATCAGCTTCAGTTCGTCGGTGACCTTGAGCACTTCGTGCATCACAAACTGCATGTCGCGCAGGGGCGGGTTGTACTGGGGCATGAAATGTCCTTGGAAATTAACGGGTGTGGGAACCGGGCGCTTTGATGGGAGATTTCACAGACGCTTTACCGGAAGATTTTTTGGTGGGATTCGTTGTCTGGTCGCTGGCAGCGGCGCTGCCGTAGCGCATGAGAATGTTGGTGAAGCCGGCCTTGGCCCTTTCGATGGAGCCTGGTGTTTTCAGGAAACGGGCTTCGTAGTGAAGGGCCAGAATCAGGCCGTGGATCTCAAACGCCATCTGATGTTCATCGGCGTCGGCGCTCAGGTGGCCGGCTTCCTTGGCCTGCACCACCGCGCGGTACATGGCCGCAAGCCAGGTGCGAACAGAACCGGCCAGCGCATCGCGCACCGGGCCCGGGCGGTCGTCAAACTCCACCGCGCCGCTGATGTAAAGGCAACCCGAGTCGATCTCGACCGAGGTGCGGTTCATCCAGTTCTGGAAAAGCGCGCGCAAACGGGGCAGGCCGCGCGCTTCGCGCAGCGCGGGGAAGAACACCTCTTCTTCAAAGCGCGCATGGTATTCACGAATCACCGAGATCTGCAGTTCCTCACGCGAGCCGAAATGGGCGAACACGCCGGACTTGCTCATCTGCATCACCTCGGCCAGCGCGCCTATGCTCAGGCCTTCCAGCCCGATCTGTGTGGCCAGCCCCAGCGCGGCGTCCACGATGGCAGCCTTGGTCTGCTGGCCTTTTTGCTGGCTTTTCAGAAGCGCACCCGTGGTCACACCTGAGCTTGCCCCCTTGGCCGGGCGGCGCGTCGAGAGGGCAACAGGTGGAGCTAGTGTCATGGTGCTGAGGAATAAAACGAACGGTCGTTCTATTTTGCAGCACTTTCCCTTGTCGCGTATTGCAGTGGCGCCTTATTTTTCTAGAGCCCGGTCACTAGCCTCATCAAGGGTTAACCCTTGATTTGACCGGTTTCCGGACCTCACCGCTTGCCACGGGGCGAGCGGTGGCTGGTGCAAGCCGCGCCATTTCCTCGCGCAGCATCACCACCAGCGCGGTCGCCGCCGGCGACAGGCTGCGAAATCGCCGCGTGACCAGCCCGATGGGCCGCGAAATATCGGGCTCCACAATGCGCCGCCGCACCACGCCAGGCATGGGCGCCACCGCTGCGGCGAGTTCAGGCAGTGCCGCCACACCCAGCCCACTGGCGACCATGGCGGTGATGCTGGCCAGGTGCTCCAGTTCATAGACCGGCGCAAAACGCACACGGTGCTGCAACAGGGCGGCGTCGGCGTACTGCCGCACACTGGTCGGCAAGGGCATGGAGATGTGCGTGAGGTTGGCAATGTCCACCCAGCGCAGCGGGCCGCGCGCGGCCGCCAGCGGATGCCCGGGCGGAATCAGCAGCACGAAGCCATCTTCTGCCAGCGGCGTGTAGTCGAGGTCGGTGTAGGCCGGGTTGGCGGCAGTGAGGGCAAAGTCCACCTGCCCGGCACGCACCAGATCGAAGGCGGGCCCTGACAGGCTGTCGAAGATCTGGAACTGCACACCTGGAAAGCGCAGGCGGTAACGCGCACAGGCCATTGGCACCACCGTGGCTGCCAGCGACGGCATGGCCGCCAGCCGGACATTGCCCACCTGCAGCTCCGCCACATCGCGCACCGCACGCACGGCTTCGTCGGTCTGGGTGCGCATCAGCAGCGCCTGGTCGGCAAACACCTGGCCGGCGCCGGTGAGCTGCACGCTGCGCGTGGTCCGGTCAAAGAGACGCA
>CALSAU010000285.1:0-3955 GCA_943372985.1 Polaromonas sp. YR568
CGTGGCGAAGACCGGTCGGCGGATGGAGATTTCAGCGAGTTGCATGGCGGTTGGTCAGATCGGCGGGGTTGGAAACGACCGGTGCGGGGCGATCAGGCCGGGTTGCGGGGGACAGCTGCAGGGCGGGTGTCTGGTGTGCTGCTGCGCGGGGAACTGGACGAAGCCGGCGCCTCGGCCGTCACAACACCACACGGATTAGGGCCTGAAAGCGTGGCGGGCGCGGTTGGCGCTGGCACTGACGTGGCGGCCGACGTTGAGGCCGGGCTCGTCGATGCAGTTGCTGCGGGAGCGGTAGGCGCAGCGGCGCCAGCCGAAGGAGCAGCCCCAGCACCGGTCGCAGAGGCAGCGGCCGCGGCCGGCCGGGCACCGCGCGGTGCCGACAAGTCCACCACCGTCACCGCGATGCCGTCTCTGGGCACCCGCTGCTGTCCGGCGGTGACCACCGTGTCGCCAGGCTCCAGGCCGTCGAGAATTTCGACCTTGCCCGGGCTGCGCAGACCCACCTTCACTTCTACCCGCTTGCTGATGCGGGTGTCGTTCGGGCCCTCCACCAGCTTGATCACAAACTGGCGGCCGCCCTGCGGCACGATGGCTTCTTCGGGAATGACGCGGGCGTTGTCGCGCACGCCAAACACCGCGTTGACCCGCGCAAACATGCCGGGGCGCAGCTGCAACTGGCGGTTGTCAATGCAGCCGCGAATGCCCACCGAGCGCCCGTTGGCGTCAATCAGCGGATCAATCGCCTGAATCTGTGCGGAATACTTGCGGCCCGGCAGTGCGTCGATGTCCAGCGTGGCAGTCTGGCCCCTTTTGACCTTGCTCTGCAGGCGCTCGGGCAGGCGGAAGTCCACAAAAATGGCTTCAATGTCTTCGATGTTGACGATGTCTGCACCGTCCTTGAGGTAGTCGCCCACGTTGACCTGCCGAATGCCGACGATGCCATCGAACGGCGCCACAATCTTCAGGCGCGCAGCGGTGGCGCGGGCCAGCGCCAGCCGCGCCTGCGCGACCTGCAGGTTGGCCGAGCTTTCATCGAGCGAACGCTGGCTGACGAAGTTCTGCGCCACCAGTTCCTGGTTGCGCTTCTGGTTGGCCTGGGCAATCGACAGCTCGGCCATGGCCTGCTGCACCTGGGCCAGCGGCAACTGGTCATCGAACTGCACCAGCACCTGCCCCTTGCGCACGCGCTGACCATCAGTGAAATTGAGTTGGGTGATGCGGCCGCCGACTTCAGGGCGCAGGATCACCCCGCGCCGCGATCGCAGACTGCCCACTGCCTGTGTTTCGTCGGTGAGTCGGGTGACCTCCACGCGCGCCACCTCGACCGATGGCGCTCTGCCTGCAGCCGGCGCACCGCCCGAAGGTGCTGCGCCACCACCAGAAGACGCGGGCGAAGATGCGGACGCAGAACCAGCCGGGGCCGGCCGCTGGTACCACCAGGCTGCGCCCGATGCAGCCGCAATTCCAACAACGGCTACTACTGTGTAAATCGCTTTTGAGGCCATGGCATCCGAATAAGGGAAGTCGCGTTGCGTGTTGCAACTGGAAGCAATTCGCCAATGTAGCAGGACGCCACCGCGCGTGCTGTGCTCATTCGGTAATCCCGAGCCCGGCCCGGGCAGCTTTACAACAGGTTTACGAAAGGCCGGCCACGCTTGGGCGCTCGATGCTATGCATGCTTATGGTGCATCGCCTGAGTGCGATGCCGATGCCACTCAGATCCGGCCCAGCGCGCGCTCCACGCCCTTGTTGGCCAGCGCGTCGGCCCGCTCGTTGCCGGGGTCGCCCGCATGCCCCTTGACCCAGCGCCACTCGATCAGGTGGCCGCTGGTGCTGACCAGCGCATCCAGCCGCTGCCAGAGGTCGACATTCTTCACTGGCGCCTTGGCCGCCGTGCGCCAGCCACGCGCCTTCCAGCCCTGAATCCACTCGGTGATGCCCTTGCGGACGTATTCGCTGTCAAGGTACAGCGTCACCTGGCAAGGCCGCTTCAGCGCCGCCAGCGCTTCGATGACAGCGGTCATCTCCATGCGGTTATTGGTGGTGCCCAGCTCGCCGCCGAAAAGCTCTTTCTCGGTGTCGCCCATGGCCAGCAACGCACCCCAGCCGCCCGGGCCGGGGTTGCCCTTGCAGGCGCCGTCGGTGTAGATGACGACATGTTGTGCGGCAGTCGATGGCGAGGTGCTGGAAGGAGTTGCGGAAGGCGTGTGGGTCATGAAGGTCGAGCAGGTCGTGGAGCCGGGTCAGAAAAACTGTGGCGATTATCACAGCGCAAACGCCGGCGACCAGCGCAGTGCCCTGCGTGGATGAGATTCAGCCCGCGTGTGCTCGTGCGGTTACAGGCCCGTGCGCCGCCTGGTCCGGGAAGCGGGCTCCCGATTGATCACTGCCGTGGCCGGTGCACCTGACGGCCGGCGGGCACGCCAACTCGGCTCCAGCAGGCGCAGACCACGCACACGCTTGACCGCCGCAACAAAATACACCGCACCAAAAATGGTCCACCAGCGCGGGCCCATGCGGTCCATCCACGCGAAACGGTTCAACCAGGGCTGGCTGGTCAGTGCGGGCCGGTAGCAGCCGAACTGCCCCGACTCGACCTCGAAGTCAAGCAGTCGCAACCAGTCGCGCAAGCGCCAGTAACCGATGAACTCGCCGGTGGGTGGCAAAAAAAGGCTGTCGTAGCCCCACCGCTTGTAAAGATGGCCGCGCCGCTGACGCAGGCCCCACAGGCTGGCCGGGTTGAACCCGCTGATCACCACCCGACCCTCGGGCACCAGCACCCGGGCCACTTCACGCAAGGTGGCGTGCGGGTCCAGGCTCAGCTCCAGCGTGTGGGGCAGCACCACCAGATCCAGGCTGTTTTCGGGAAACGGAAGCGCCATCGAGTGGGTCATCAGTGCAGCGCGGCGGGAACTTCCTCTGCGGGTGGCAGTCGCATCTCCGGAAGCTGCCAGATCATCGGGTGCGGTGAAGTCACCGGGCTCCACCGCCAGCCAGCGGTGCGGCATGCGGTTGGCGTGCAAGGTGTCGAGCGCAGGCAGGCCGATCTGCAGTGCGTGATAGCCAAACACATTGCCCACGGCATGGTCGAAATGCGTGCGTTCCCAGTCGAGCAGATAGGTGCCCGGCGGGGTGTTCAACCAGTCTGTCAAACCTATAATTCCGGAGCTCATTGAGACCACTGCATGTATTTGATTCCCATCCCTGCGTTCACCGACAACTACCTCTGGCTGTTGCACGATGGTCAGAAGGCGCTGGTTGTCGACCCGGGAGATGCAGGACCGGTCCGGCGCGTGCTGGAGCAGCACGGGTTGACACTGGAATCGATTCTAGTCACCCACCATCACGCCGACCACACCGGCGGCGTGGATGAATTGCGTGAAAGCACAGGCGCGGTGGTCTACGGACCGGCCACGGAAAACATTCCACGCCCGTACTCACCGCTCCAGGGCGGCGACAGCATCACCGCTGTGGGCACGCGCTTTGAAGTGATTGATGTGCCGGGCCACACGGCAGGCCACATCGCGTTTTACACACCCGACGTGAATGGCAGGCCGCTGCTGTTTTGCGGTGACACCCTGTTTTCCGGCGGTTGCGGGCGGCTCTTTGAAGGCACGCCGGCGCAGATGCTGGCCTCGCTGGACCGCCTCGCCGTCCTGCCCGGCGATACCGTGGTGTGCTGCACCCACGAGTACACGCTGAGCAATCTGCGCTTCGCCCGGGCAGTGGAGCCGGACAATGCAGCGCTTGCCGCCTACCAAGCGCACTGCATCGCGCTGCGAGAGCAACAACAACCCACACTGCCCACCCACATGGCGCAGGAACTGCAGATCAATCCCTTTCTGCGAACCCGGCAAACCACTATCATGGCAGCTGCCCGGCGCTTCGACGCGTCGGCCCGGAATGACGAGACGGTCTTTGCCGCCATCAGGCAATGGAAAAACGAATTCAAATG
>CALSAU010000286.1:0-3955 GCA_943372985.1 Polaromonas sp. YR568
GGCATTGCGCAACCCCTGCTTGACCTTGCCATGATGGAAGGGTTCAAACTCTCCCACATGAACACGAACACATCCACCATCCTTCCGGCCAGCCCATCCCCCACGCTGGCCTCCTGGCAGTTCCCCGTGGAGGGCATGACCTGCGCCTCATGCGCGACCCGGGTGGAACGCGCGCTGTCTGGCGTGCCAGGCGTCACCGAGGC
This sequence comes from Polaromonas sp. YR568, assembly GCA_943372985.1. Taxonomy (GTDB): domain Bacteria; phylum Pseudomonadota; class Gammaproteobacteria; order Burkholderiales; family Burkholderiaceae_C; genus Polaromonas. The sequence continues at coordinate 204 of CALSAU010000286.1, forward strand.
CACCATCAACCTCGCGACCGAGCAGGCCAGCGTGACCGCGCAAGGCGTGTCGATGGCCACGCTGACCAGCGCCGTGGAAAAAGCCGGCTATCGCGTCGGCCAGCAGACACTGCGACTGCAGATCGGCGGCATGACCTGCGCCTCCTGCGTGGGCCGAGTCGAGAAAGCGCTGCGCCAGGTGCCCGGCGTGCTGTCGGCCCAGGTGAATCTGGCCACCGAAACAGCCGAGGTGCAGATGGCCGGCGCTGGCGGTGCGGCGCCGCTGATCGCCGCCGTCGTGAAGGCTGGCTACGAGGCCAGCGAACTCGCGCCGGACGCCAGAGCTACCGCCGCGAAGGGCATCGCCTGGTGGCCCATCGCGCTGGCCGCTGCGCTGTCGGCGCCGCTCGCTTTGCCGATGGTCGGCATGCTGTTCGGGCGTGAATGGATGCTGCCTGGCTGGTGGCAGCTGGCACTGGCCACACCGGTGCAATTCTGGCTGGGCTGGCGTTTTTATGTGGCCGGTTTCAAGGCAGTGCGCGCAGGCACCGGCAACATGGACCTGCTGGTGGCGATTGGCACCTCGGCCGCGTATGGCCTGAGCGTTTATCAGCTGCTGGTGCACGGCAACCATGGCATGGCGCATTTTTACTTTGAGGCGTCCTCCGTGGTCATCACGCTGGTGTTGCTCGGCAAGTGGATGGAAGCACGCGCCAAGCGCCAGACCACCGAAGCCATCCGCGCACTGAACGCGCTGCGGCCCGACACCGCGCGGGTGCGGCAGGGCAACGAAGAGCGCGAGCTGCCGGTGTCGCAGGTGCGGCTTGGCGATCTGGTGGTGGTGCGCCCGGGCGAGCGGCTGCCGGTAGACGGCGAGATTGCAGAAGGCGCGACACAGGTGGACGAGTCGCTGATCACGGGCGAGAGCCTGCCCGTCAACAAGCATGCGGGTGACCATGTGACCGGTGGCGCCATCAATGGCGAGGGCCTGATCGTGGTGAAGACCACCGCGATTGGCGCTGAATCGACGCTGGCCCGCATCGTGCGGCTGGTGGAGTCGGCGCAGGCAAAAAAGGCGCCCATCCAGCGGCTGGTGGACCAGGTCAGCGCGGTATTCGTTCCCGTGGTGCTGGTGATTGCGCTGGCGACACTGCTGGGCTGGGGGCTGGCCACAGGCAATTGGGAAACGGCCATCCTGAACGCCGTCGCGGTGCTGGTGATTGCCTGTCCGTGTGCGCTGGGTCTGGCAACCCCCACCGCCATCATGGCCGGCACCGGCGTGGCCGCCCGCCATGGCATCCTGATCAAGGACGCCGAGGCGCTGGAGGTCGCGCACCAGGTGCGCATGGTGGCTTTCGACAAGACCGGTACGCTCACCCAGGGCCATCCGGAGCTGGTAGCCCTTGAACCGCATATCGGCCCCAATGGAGAGACACGCGAGAAAGTGCTGGCGCTGAGCGCCGCGATTCAATCGGGCAGCGAGCACCCGCTGGCCCGCGCAGTGACCCGCCGCGCCAGGGAAGAGGCCAGCCCGGTGTGGACGGCCACAGAAGTGCGCGCGGTGGCAGGGCGCGGCATGTCGGCCATGGTCGAGGGCCGACAGCTGCGACTGGGCAGCCCGCGCTTCATGCAGGAGCTGGGCGTGGACCTGTCGCCGATGACGGCGCGCGCCCAGGCGCTGGAGGGCGAAGGCCGCACCGTCTCGTGGCTGGCTGATGTGGGCACGCAGCCACGCCTGCTCGGTCTGCTGGCGTTTGGCGACACGCTCAAGCCCAGCGCCGCGGCGGCCGTGGCGGGGCTGCACGCGCTGGGCATTGGCAGTGCCTTGCTGACCGGCGACAACGCCGGCAGTGCGAAGGCCGTGGCGCAGCAACTGGGCATCGACATCGTGCATTCGCAGGTGCTGCCTGAAGACAAGGCCCGCCTGATCGCGGAACTCGGGCAGAACCCGAAGACGCAGGGCGGCCGCGTGGCCATGGTTGGCGATGGTATCAACGACGCGCCAGCGCTGGCCGCCGCCGATGTGGGCATTGCGATGTCCACCGGCACCGATGTGGCCATGCATGCCGCAGGCATCACGCTGATGCGCGGTGACCCGGCACTGGTGGCCGACGCCATCGACATCTCGCGCCGCACCTACGCCAAGATCCGGCAGAACCTGTTCTGGGCATTTTTCTACAACGTGGTCGGCATTCCGCTGGCCGCCATGGGCCTGCTGAACCCGGTGATTGCCGGCGCTGCGATGGCGTTCAGCAGCGTCAGCGTGGTGTCGAACGCACTGTTGCTGCGTCGCTGGAAAGGACAATCAAAATGAAGACGACGATTTCTGCGGAAGGCCCGCTCAACATTGGCGAAGCAGCCGCGCGCTCCGGCGTGTCAGCCAAGATGGTCCGCCACTATGAATCGCTGGGCCTGCTGCCCACAGTGCACCGCACCGATGCCGGCTACCGACAGTACGGCGAGAAGGAGGTGCACACGCTGCGCTTCATCCGCCGCGCACGGGCGCTGGGCTTCAGCATGGTCGAGATCGCCGAGCTGCTCAAGCTCTGGCAGAACACCCGGCGCAGCAGCGGCGACGTCAAACGCATCGCGCTCACGCATGTGGCCGACCTGGAGCGGCGCATCGCGGAAATGGAAGCGATGAAAAGCACGCTCAAGCACCTCGCGCATTGCTGCCACGGCGACAACCGGCCCGATTGCCCCATCCTCTCTGAGCTAGCTGCCTGAGCCAACGACCCAAACGGCCCACCCGAACTGACAGCAGCATGCAGGACGAGTTGTTCACCAACGACCACGCAGTGGGTGGCGCAAAGCTGCTGCTGGCCCCGGGCGCATGGCTGCTGCGGGGCCACGCTCTCGCGAGGGAAGAGGCGCTGCTGCAATCGCTGGCAGACGTGAGGGCCGCCGCACCCCCACAGCAGATGACGACGCCGGGTGGCCAGGCCATGTCGGTCGCCATGACCCACTGCGGCCGTCTCGGCTGGTGGAGCGACCGCCGCGGCTATCGCTACGAGCCCGCTCACCCGGCGACGGGCCAACCGTGGCCCGCAATGCCCGAATGCTTTGCCGCGTTGGCTCGCGAAGCGGCCGCCAAGGCGGGCTTTGCCGCTTTCGAACCCGACAGCTGCCTGATCAACCGCTACGTGCCGGGCGCGCGCATGTCGCTGCACCAGGACAAGGACGAAAAAGACCTCACCGCGCCCATCGTGTCGGTGTCGCTCGGGCTGCCAGCTGTGTTCTTGTGGGGCGGCTTGCAGCGCAGTGCGCGCGCGCAACGCGTCCCGCTTCATCATGGCGATGTGGTGGTGTGGGGCGGCCCGTCGCGCCTGGCGTTTCACGGTGTGGCACCACTGGCCGCGGGCCATCACCCACGGCTGGGGCCGGTGCGCATCAATTTGACGTTCCGGCGGGCGGGGTAACTGGGGCAGTGCCCGCTGCCTGCGGTGTGTCGGGGCCGGGGGCCGTCTTGCATTCCCAGAACACGCGGGCTGTGCAGCGGCGGCAGATCTCGGGGTCGAGCTTGCTGAAGATGGTGGAGATCGCGGTGAACTTGTCGGGGAACTGGTGCTCCGGGCCGAGCAGCGTGGTGAAGCCGGTCTTGCGCCACATGCGGATCACCTCCGGCCGTGGGCGGTGAAAGTACAGGTCGCCGCCCATCGCGCGGCGCGCGGCCAGCTCGGCCTCCCACAGTTCTGCACCGGCAAGGTCAATGAAGTTCATGCTCTTGCCCATCACCAGCAGGTGTTTCTGCGGCTGCGGCCGGCTGCGCAGCT
>CALSAU010000287.1:0-3941 GCA_943372985.1 Polaromonas sp. YR568
CTGGGACGATGTGTATGCCGAAACCGCCCTGTCCAGACACGGGCTGGCCGCCTATGCCCAGCACCCGCTGTTCCGCACCGTCAGCCTGGACCGCGCCTTCTATCGCCCACTGACCACCGAGCAGTATGCCGCGTACGCCTCAAAGGTGAATGATGATTTCCGCTTTGTGGTGAAGGCCCCGGCATTGGTGACCGACGCCACCGTGCGTGGCGAGAAGGGGCAGGCGCTGCAGCCCAATCCGGCGTTTCTGAGCCCTGAACTGGCAATTGCCGAGTTTGCACTGCCCGCACTTCAGGGGCTGGGTTACAAGCTGGGCGCACTGGTATTCCAGATTAGCCCCTTGCCGGGCATGCTGCACGCCCGCATGCCAGAGTTGCTGGAGCGCCTGTCGTGCATGCTGAAGGCGCTGCCGGAGCTGACGACGCAAGCACCAGACGCCGTGGTGGCAGTCGAGGTGCGAGACCCGGTCTGGCTGGGGCCTGATCTGGCAGCGGTGCTGAAAGCCTCAAACGCCACTTACTGCCTGGGCCTGCACGCCAAGATGCCGCCGATTGAAGGCCAGTTGCCCATGCTTCGTGCGCTGTGGCCCGGCCCGCTGGTCTGCCGCTGGAACCTGAACCGGCTGCATGGCGCCTACGGCTACGAGGACGCTGCCGACCGGTATTTGCCTTACGACAAGCTGGTCGACGAAGACGTGGAAACCCGCCGCGCATTGGCGCGCGTGGTACGCGCCACCGCTGAAGCCGGTTATCCGGCCTACGTCACGATCAGCAACAAGGCCGAGGGGTCTGCGCCGCTGTCGGTAGAAAAGCTGATGGCCGAGATTCAAGCGCAGGGAGCGAGCCGCTGAGCCAGAGCGGACATCATTCCCACTCAATGGTCGCTGGCGGCTTGCTGCTCACGTCGTAGGTGACGCGGTTGATGCCGCGCACCTCGTTGATGATGCGACCCGAGACCTTCTTGAGCAGCGCATAGGGCAGTTCGGCCCAGTCGGCGGTCATGAAATCGCTGGTCTGTACGGCGCGCAGTGCAACCACATAGTCGTAGGTGCGGCCATCGCCCATCACGCCCACGCTTTTGACCGGCAGGAACACGGTAAAGGCCTGGCTGGTGAGGTCGTACCAGCTCTTGCCGGTGGCGGCATCCTTGAAGTTGCGCAGCTCCTCGATGAAGATCGCATCGGCCCGCCGCAGCAGGTCGGCGTATTCCTTTTTCACTTCACCCAGAATGCGCACGCCAAGGCCTGGTCCGGGGAAGGGGTGGCGGTACACCATGTCGTGCGGCAGACCCAGGGCCACGCCCAGCTCGCGCACCTCGTCCTTGAACAGGTCGCGCAGCGGCTCCAGCAGTTTCAGACCCAACTGTTCCGGCAAGCCGCCCACGTTGTGGTGGCTCTTGATGGTCACAGCCTTCTTGCTCTTGGCGCCGCCGGACTCGATCACGTCCGGGTAAATCGTGCCCTGGGCCAGAAAGGTCGCGCCCTTGTGTCCGCCGGTACCCGCCTTGAGCTTTGCCGCTTCGGCCTTGAAAACTTCGACGAACTCGCGCCCGATGATCTTGCGCTTGGCCTCCGGTTCGCTCACGCCGGCCAAGTGGCCGAGGAACTGGTCGCTGGCATCGACACGGATCACGTTGGCGTGCAGCTTGCCAACAAACATGTCCATCACCATGTCGCCCTCGTTCAGGCGCAGCAGGCCGTGATCGACAAACACGCAGGTGAGCTGGTCGCCAATGGCACGGTGAATCAGCGCAGCGGCTACCGATGAATCGACACCACCAGACAGCCCGAGGATGACCTCTTCGTCGCCGACCTGCTGGCGAATCTTCTCGACCGCCTCGGTGATGTAGTCGCCCATGATCCAGTCGGGCTGGGTGCCGCAGATGTCCAGTACGAAGCGCTTGAGGATGGCATTGCCCTGCTTGGTGTGCGTGACTTCAGGGTGGAACTGCACTGCATAAAAGCGGCGCGTTTCGTCGGCCATGCCGGCAATCGGGCATGAATCGGTCGAGGCCATCAGCTTGAAGCCGGGTGGCATCTCGGTGACCTTGTCACCGTGGCTCATCCAGACATCGAGCATGCCCTGCCCTTCGGGCGTGGTGTAGTCAGCGATGTCCTTGAGCAGGGCCGTGTGGCCGCGGGCGCGGACATCCGCAGAGCCAAACTCACGTTTGTGGCCGCCTTCGACCTTGCCGCCCAGCTGATGCGCCATGGCCTGCATGCCGTAGCAGATGCCCAGCACCGGAATGCCCAGTTCAAACACCGACTGCGGTGCCTTGTCGGTGGTTTCTTCGTAAATGCTGGCGTGGCTTCCCGAGAGAATCACGCCTTTGAGGGAGCCGTCCCTCGCGTAGTCACGCACCCAGTCATCGCTGACATCGCAGGGGTGGACTTCGCAAAACACGTGGGCATCGCGCACGCGGCGTGCGATGAGCTGGGTGACCTGTGAGCCGAAATCGAGGATGAGGATTTTCTGGTGTTGCATTAAACGGGGTTCTCAGGGCAAAAAAAGAAAGGCGCCAGTCATGGCGCCTTGCGGGCTCTGCTGATTAATCAGCTCGGTAGTTGGGAGCTTCTTTGGTGATCTGCACATCGTGAACGTGACTTTCGCGGATACCAGCGGAGGTGATTTCCACGAATTCCGCCTTGTCTCGCATCTCGTCAATCGTGGCGCAACCGCAGTAACCCATGCTGGCTCGCAGGCCGCCGGCCATCTGGAACACGATGGCGACCATGGAGCCCTTGTACGGCACGCGGCCTTCAATGCCCTCGGGCACCAGCTTGTCGGCATTCGGGTTGCCGGTGCTTGATTCCTGGAAGTAGCGGTCCGCACTGCCCTGCTGCATGGCGCCAATGCTGCCCATGCCACGGTAGCTTTTGTAGCTGCGGCCCTGGAACAGGATCACTTCGCCCGGCGCTTCTTCAGTGCCAGCGAACATGCCGCCCATCATCACGGTGTTGGCACCGGCCGCAATGGCCTTGGCGATGTCGCCGCTGTAGCGGATGCCGCCATCGCCGATCAGCGGCACACCAGAGCCCTTGAGCGCAGTGGCCACGTTGTCAATCGCCATGATCTGTGGCACGCCCACGCCCGCCACGATGCGGGTGGTACAAATGCTGCCGGGGCCAATGCCCACCTTCACGCCGTCTGCGCCCGCCTCGGCCAGTGCCAGCGCGGCCGCGCCGGTGGCGATGTTGCCACCAATCACGTCAACCTGCGGATAGTTCTGCTTGACCCAGCGCACGCGGTCGATCACGCCCTTGCTGTGACCATGGGCCGTGTCGACGACGATGGCGTCGACACCAGCGCGCACCAGCGCTTCGACGCGCTCTTCGGTGCCCTCGCCTACACCGACGGCGGCACCGACGCGGAGCTGCCCGTGGGCATCGCGCGCGGCGTTCGGGAAGGTGGTTTGTTTGGTGATGTCCTTGACGGTGATCAGGCCCTTGAGCTCAAACTGGTCGTTGACCAGCAGCACGCGCTCCAGCCGGTGCTTGTTGAGCAGCGCCTTGGCGTCGGCCAGCGTGGCCGACTCGGGCATGGTGATGAGTCGCTCGCGCGGCGTCATGATGGTGCTGACCGGCACATCCATGCGCGATTCAAAACGCATGTCACGGCCAGTGACGATGCCGACCACCTTGCCGCCATCCAGCACGGGGAAACCGGAAATGCCCAACTGCTCGCTGAGCGCCATGACCTGCCGCACGGTATGCGTGGGCGTGATGACCACCGGGTCGCGCAGCACGCCGCTTTCATAGCGCTTGACCTTGGCCACTTCGGCGGCCTGCTGCTTGGCGGTGAGGTTTTTGTGGACGATGCCGATGCCACCTTCCTGGGCAATCGCAATTGCCAGCCGGGCCTCGGTGACGGTGTCCATGGCCGCCGAAACCAGCGGCAGGTTCAGGCGAATATTGCGGGAAAACTGGGTGGAAAGCGAGGTGT
>CALSAU010000288.1:0-3934 GCA_943372985.1 Polaromonas sp. YR568
CATGCGCGTGGCCGGCCCCAATATCTCGCCCGGCGCCGGCAATGTGGTGCTGCGCTACACCTCGGAAGACTGGGTGCGCACGCTGCGCCATGGCGTCAAACCTGACGGCCGGCCAGTGCTCATCATGCCCAGCGAGGACTACAACCGACTGACCGACGAGGATCTGGGGGCGCTGGTGGCCCATGTGAAAGCCCTGCCGCCCGCGAGCGGCCCGGCTGCAGTGCTGGAGCTGCCGCTGCCGGTTCGAGTGCTCTACGGTTTTGGTGCCATCCGCGACGCGGCGCAGAAGATTGACCACAGCCTGCCGCCCGCCAAGGCAGTGGCTGAAGGCGTGAACCCGGCGCACGGGGCTTATGTGGCCAATATGTGCATTGGTTGCCATGGCGCGGGCTTGTCGGGCGGCAAGATTCCCGGTGCGCCGCCTGACTGGGCGGCCGCTTCCAACCTCACACCCGGCGAAGGCAGTGTGATGGCGCGCTACCCCGATGCGGCGGTGTTTGTGACCATGCTGCGCAGCGGCAAGCGGCCCGATGGTACGGCCATCAGCGTGATGCCTTTCGAGTCGCTGCGCGCGCTCAACGATGTGGACGCGCAGGCGCTGTACGTATTCCTGAAGACGGTGCCTGCCCGCGCGGCTGGCCAGCATTGAGCGCTGGCTGGCCGCGGTCAGTGCGTCAGAACGTACCCGACAGCAGGATGCCTTTGTCCACCGTGTTGATGTTGGTGTGGCCGCAGAAGGCCATGGTGAGGTCCAGCTCGCGGTGGATGATCTGCAGCGCCTTGGTCACGCCTTCTTCTCCCATCGCACCCAGCCCGTAGAGGAATGAGCGGCCGATGTAGGTGCCCTTGGCGCCGAGCGCCCGCGCCTTGAGTACATCCTGGCCGGAGCGGATGCCGCCGTCCATGTGCACCTCAATCTGCGAACCCACCGCCGACACGATTTCTGGCAGCGCCGAGATCGACGACGGCGCACCGTCAAGCTGGCGGCCACCGTGGTTGGAGACGATCAGGGCATCGGCACCCGAGTTGACGCCCAGGCGCGCGTCTTCCACGTCCTGAATGCCTTTGAGAATCAGCTTGCCGCCCCAGCGCTTCTTGATCCATTCCACGTCGCCCCAGTTGAGGCCCGGGTCGAACTGCTTGGAGGTCCATTCCGACAGCGAGCCCATGTTTTCCACGCCCTTGACGTGGCCGACGATGTTGCCGAACTGCCGGCGCGGCGTGCCCAGCATGCCCAGGCACCAACGCGGCTTGGTCATCAGGTTGATCATGTTGGCCACGGTCAGCTTGGGCGGGGCGCTCAGGCCGTTCTTCAGATCCTTGTGGCGCTGACCGAGGATCTGCAAGTCCAGCGTGAGCACCAGTGCTGAACAGTTGGCCGCCTTGGCGCGGTCGATCAGGCTTTCGATGAAGGCGCGGTCCTTCATCACGTAGAGCTGGAACCAGAACGGGTGACCGTCGGTGCCCTTGGACACGTCCTCAATCGAGCAGATGCTCATGGTCGAGAGCGTGAAGGGAATGCCGAATTTCTTCGCTGCCCGCGCGCCAAGGATTTCGCCGTCGGCGTGTTGCATGCCGGTGAGCCCGGTGGGCGCAATCGCCACCGGCATGGCGACCTTCTGGCCGATCATTTCAGTGACGGTGCTGCGGTTTTCCATGTTCACTGCCACGCGCTGGCGCAGCTTGATTTTCTGGAAATCGCTTTCATTGGCCCGGTAGGTGCCTTCGGTCCACGAGCCGGAGTCGGCGTAGTCGTAAAACATGCGCGGAACGCGCTTTTGCGCCAGAACGCGCAGGTCTTCGATATTGGTGATGACGGTCATGCAGTGTGTCTCCTGAGCGCCTGATCGTAGTCAGTTTGGGCAGGGCAGGTGTGAAATAAATTGGGCGCGATGAAAATAATCTCATGCGCCGTATGCCCCAGCGGGTCTGGGCCAGGCCAGGTGTGGTGTCCTCGCGGCCGCCGGCTCAGGCCTTCGCAGTCAGGCGCTGCCGGTGGCGCGCGACCTGCAGCCTCACCTGCGCTGGCGCCGTACCACCCAGGATGTTGCGGGCGTTCAGCGAGCCGCGCAGGCTCAGCACGTCGTACACGTCTTTTTCGATCTTCGGGTTGAATTCCTGCAGCACGGCCAGCGGCAGCTCGGACAGGTCCACCGCGTGCGAGGTGGCGGCCTTGACGGCATGGGCCACGGTTTCGTGGGCATCGCGGAAAGGCAGGCCTTTTTTTACCAGGTAGTCGGCGAGATCCGTGGCAGTGGCGTAACCCTTGAGGGCAGCGCGCTCCATCGCCTCGGGCTTGACGGTGATGCCGCCCACCATTTCGGCAAAGATGCGCAGCGTGTCTTTCAGCGTGTCGACGGTGTCGAATAGCGGTTCCTTGTCTTCCTGGTTGTCCTTGTTGTAGGCCAGCGGCTGGCCTTTCATCAGGGTGATCAGGCCCATCAGGTGGCCGACCACGCGGCCGGTCTTTCCGCGGGCGAGTTCAGGCACGTCCGGGTTCTTCTTCTGCGGCATGATGGACGAGCCGGTGGTGAAGCGGTCGGCGATCTGGATAAAGCCGAAGTTCTGGCTCATCCAGAGAATCAGCTCTTCGCTCATGCGGCTGATGTGCACCATAGCCAGCGAGGCGGCCGCGGTGAATTCAATCGCGAAGTCGCGGTCGCTGACAGCGTCAAGGCTGTTCTGGCACACACAAGGCTGGCCGTGTTCATCGACCATGCCCAGGGTGCGGGCCACGCGCTCGCGGTCCAGTGGGTAGCTGGTGCCAGCCAGCGCCGCGGCGCCCAGCGGCAGGCGGTTGACGCGCTGGCGCACCTCCTGCATGCGCTCGGCGTCGCGGCTGAACATCTCCACGTAGGCCAGCATGTGGTGGCCAAAGCTCACCGGCTGGGCCACCTGCAGGTGGGTGAAGCCCGGCAGGATGACCTCGGCGTTCTTTTCGGCCATGTCGACCAGCGCGGTCTGCAGCTCGACCAGCAGTTCGGTGATCAGGTCGATCTCGCCGCGCAGCCACAGACGCACGTCGGTGGCGACCTGGTCGTTGCGGCTGCGGCCGGTGTGCAGGCGTTTGCCGGCGTCGCCGACCAGCTGGGTCAGCCGCGCCTCGATGTTCAGGTGCACGTCTTCAAGGTCCAGCTTCCATTCGAAGGCGCCGGATTCGATCTCGCTGCGGATCTGCGTCATGCCCTGCACGATGGCGGCATGGTCGGCGGCGGCGATGATGCCCTGCGCAGCCAGCATCTCGGCATGGGCCAGCGAGCCGGTGATGTCGGCCAGCCAGAGGCGCTTGTCAAAGAAAACGCTGGACGTGTAGCGCTTGACCAGGTCGCTCATCGGCTCGGAGAAGAGGGCAGACCATGCCTGGGACTTTTTGTCGAATTGGTTCACGTCGGGCTTTCTGTCGGGCGGGTGTTCTGCGGGGCCGTGAGGCCCGGTTGCGTGGCGTAATGGCGAGTTGTCTGCCAGGAGTCCGAAATAGCGTCCGGAATGGCAACCCAAAACGCCCCAAACGCCCGCAGCGGTGCAATACTTGCGGCAGTCATTTTATCCGCCGTCCCGCGCAGCCTGTGGTCAGCGTGGTCTGTGCGATCTGCTTGTATTTGCTTGCGTCTGTCATCACTCATTTTTGCTCCTGCTTTCCGGATGACCCCTTCTAAACCTCCTGCCGGATTTGGTGAATCCACGCTGTATGGCAGCTTCATCCCCGGGGAAGAGGCGCCGCCGCGTGCGCCCGCGCGTGCCGGCATGTTCGATGTGTGCCATGTGGGCGTGGTGCTGCGCACGGTGCTGCTGGTCGAGGCCGTGGTGGGCGTGGGTGCGATGTTTGTGTCCGAGAACTTTCAGGACTGGCTGCTGCGCTTTTCACTGCTCACGGGTGGCGTGCTGCCGGCCACGCTGGCTTGGCTGATTGCCGCCTGCTCGCTCAAGAAGTACC
>CALSAU010000289.1:0-3932 GCA_943372985.1 Polaromonas sp. YR568
GGCGGCTGCACCGGCCAGGTGGTGGCGGCCCTCACGGTGCGGCGCGGCTTTGACCTGCAGCGGCTCTGGCCCTTTATCCTGGGCGGCCTGCTCGGCATTCCGGTTGGGCTGATGGTGTTGCCGCTGCTCGACGTGCACCTGTTCAAGATCGTGCTCGGTCTGATTCTGGTGCTGTGCTGCCCGGCCATGCTGATGGCCGACCACCTGCCGCGCCTGACCTGGGGTGGGCGCTGGGGCGACGCGATGGCGGGCTGGATAGGCGGCGCGATGAGCGGGATTGGCGGCTTCTCGGGCATTGCGCCCACGCTGTGGTGCACCCTGCGCGGTTACGACAAGGATGCCCAGCGCGCCGTCATCCAGACCTTCAACCTCACCGTGCTGATGGTGACGACGCTGACCTATGTGGCCACCGGCCTCATCAACGCCAGCACCCTGCCCTGGCTGGCCATGGTGTTGCCGGCAATGCTGGTGCCCTCGCTGCTGGGCGCACGGGTGTACATCGGACTGAGTCCAGCGACTTTCAGAAAGATGGTTCTCGGCCTGCTCAGCGTATCGGGTATGGCGATGCTGGTGTCCGAGCTGGTCGGGCGTTAAGTCGCGCTATTGGCCGACGGCATTGCCACCCGGTCTACTGGGAATTCAGCGTCGTTGAGGGTGAAATAGAAGGTCGCGCCCTGCCCCGGGCTGGCCTCGGCCCAGACCTTGCCACCATGGCGCTGCACAATGCGCTGCACGGTGGCAAGACCAATCCCCGAGCCGGAGTATTCAGACGCTGCATGCAGGCGCTGGAAGGTGCCGAACAGCTTGTTGGCATAGGCCATATCGAACCCGGCGCCGTTGTCGCGCACAAAGAACACGCGGCCCTGATCTGCATCCGTACGCTGACCGACCTGGATGGATGCAGCGGTGCTGCGCGCGGTGAACTTCCACGCGTTGCCAATCAGGTTGTTCAACACCACGCGCAGCAGGCGCGCATCACCGACCGAGGCCAATCCGGCTTCAATCCGCACATCCACCTGCCGCTGCGGCTCCCGTTCCCGGTGTTCATGCACCACCGTGTTGGCCAGCGCGCTGAGGTCGACACTGCCGCGCTGCAGTTCTGCACGCGACACATAGGCCAGTGACAGAAGCCCTTCGATCAGTTCACCCATGTCGCGCGCAGCGTGCTGGATGCGCTGCGTCAGGTGCTTCATGCGCGGGTTGCCCTCCTTGTTCACCGCATCTTCCAGCAGCTTGCTGAACCCGCTCAACGTGCTCAGAGGTCCGCGCAAGTCGTGCGAGACGGAATACGAAAACGCCTCCAGTTCGCGGTTGGCCAGTTCCAGTTGCGCGGTGCGGCTGCGCACGCGGGCTTCCAGTTCGCGGTTGAGCTGGAGGATCTTTTCTTCCGCGGCTTTCTTGTCGCTGTTGTCCCTGACCACCATGCTGGAGACATGGTGCCCGTCGCTGTCGTCGTACACGCTGGAGGTCAGCTCCACCTCGATTTTGGTACCGTCGCTGCGGACCATGCGCAGCTCGCCACGGGCGTGGCCGTATTTCTGGCGCGCTTCCAGCAACACCGAAAGACGTGGATCACTGGTGTCCACCAGTCCGCCCCGCCCGAGCGACTGGATCTGCGCCTCGGTGTAGCCCAGCATCGTGCAGAAGGCCGGGTTGGCGCTGACGACAGAACCATCGACCCCCGTCTGCAGCACACCGTCAAGGCTGTTCTGGAACAGCAGGCGATAGCGCGCTTCGCTGTCACGCAGCGCCAGTTCTGCACGAACCTCGTCAGTCACATTGCGTGCGCCGCTGGCAAGGCGTGTGACCCGCCCCGCACCGTCCCGGAACAGCCGGGCCTGCTCAACAAAATAAGCGGTGGCACCTTCGGGCCGCAGGACCCTGTAGCGGCAATGCCAGTAGTCGTCACTGCGCTCGATCGCTGCGTCAAGCGATGCGCGCACACGCGCCTGGTCGTCCGGGTGCACCGTGGCCAGCCAGTCCTGCCGCGTGGGCATGGCCTGGTCGGGGTCGGCCAGCACCGGCTGGCAGGGCAAGTGGTTGCACCAGAACTCGCCAGTGGACAGGTTCCAGTCGTAAATGGCGTCGTTGGTGGCCTCGGCAATCAGGCGGTTGCGTTCTGACAGGGCCAGCACCCGCGCCTTGTCGGACTCCATCGAGGCCAGCATGCCGTTGATGGCCTCCTCGATGGGGGTCAGATCGTCGCGCACTGTCACTGGCGTGCGACCGCTGTAGTCGCCCTGCTGGGCACGGCGCGCCACGCCCAGAAGGGGCACGGTGCGCTCCAGCACCAGCGGACGCGTGGTGGCCACAGCCACTGACACCACCACCGCCGCCGTGAGCAGCACCGCCAGCACGTACAGCATCGCCTGGCGCTTGACGGCCGCCGCCTGCGCAGACAGGTCGCTGCCCACCGCCAGATGAAAAGCCACCTGCGGGCCCAGCATCACCTGCCGCAGCGCGTAGATGCGCTCCACGCCATCCAGGCCTTGCATCTCGAGGGTGTCGGCGGGCTGGGTGCCGGGCTGAGCGGGAAACGCAGCGAACAAGGCGGTTGCCGTGTAGGACTTACCCAAAACGACGCTGGCAGGCAGGGGCTGCGGCACACGGCCCAGCAACACGCCATCGCGGTCCAGCAAGGCAATCGTCAGGGCCTGCGCTTCAGGGCTGAGCAAGCGTGGAATCAGCTCGGGCCCCTCGATGGCGGCAATCGCCATCGCCTTGACACTGCCGTCTGCCCCCTTGATGGGAACCGCCAATTGCACGGTGATCTTCTTCGTGACGCGGCCCAGCGTGTAGCCACTGAGCACGCTGTTGCCAGTCTTCATCACCTCCTGGAAATACGGCCTGTCTGAGAAGTTCAAGCCGGGGGGTGGCGGCATCGCGCTGCACAGCATTTCCCCGGTGGCGCCCACCATGGAAAGATTGATCACATTGCTGTAGGACTGCAGCACGCGGGCCAGTGCAGTGCCGCACTGCTGGGCAGATACTTTGGCTTCGGAGCCCAGGGTTCCCACCGCGTGCACCACGCTCTCGACAGAGATCAGCAGCTTGCTGAGGTCAGAGGCCAGTTGATCGGCGACCACAGCGGCATTGGAAGCCGCACGCTGACTGGTCCGGCGGCTCTCCTGCGCAAACTGCACGGTCACCACCACCAGCGCAGGCAAGGCCGACAGCACAGCAAACAACATCAGGCGGTGCCTGAGAGACATCCCACGCTGCCAAAGACTGGTCACCATGGTGATTTGAGTTCCGGTTGGGCCCCGAGCGGCCACAGTCGAGTTCGAAATGAACTCACCGCTTCATCCTAATCGCAGCTGTAAGCAAAAGCAACGCAGGCCGCGCTGAATCAGGAAGAAATCACCTCTAAGCAGCCGTCAATTTGCATCACCTTGGTGCATCCCCGAATTTGATGCAGTAAGCTGCAGTGGTGGAGACTTGGCGCGTGAAGCCGGCGCCTGTAGGCGACACGTGATGTGTCAATGCAGTTGGCCGATCAGCTGATCGTTGCACCACCATCTTCCAACACTCCTCATTTCTGTTTTTCACACCCCAACCTTTGGACACCATGAAATCACTGCTCACCCTTCTTGCCTCCATCGCACTTTCCACCAGCACGCTGGCAGCCGCTCCCGCCGAAACCCTGCCGAGTGGCGTGAAGATCGTGCACACCGTCGATGGCACTGGCGCGCAGCCCAAGGCGTCGGACGCCGTGAAGGTGCACTACCGCGGCACGCTGGCCAACGGCACGGAATTTGACAGCTCCTACAAGCGCGGCACGCCAGCCACCTTCCCGCTCTCGCGCGTGGTGCCCTGCTGGACACAAGGCATGCAGAAAATCAAGGTCGGCGGCAAGGCCACGCTGACCTGCCCGCCCGCCACCGCCTATGGCGACCGTGGTGCTGGCGGCGTGGTGCCGCCGAATGCCACGC
>CALSAU010000290.1:0-3904 GCA_943372985.1 Polaromonas sp. YR568
ATCAGCATTGCAGCCAGCAATGCGCCAAAAGCCGCCAGGCATCGGTTGATCATCATTTCTTCGCCCCCTTGGGCGCGGCCTTGCGCTGCAACTCCACTTCGTCGTTGTCAAGGTACCGGAAAGTCTTGGCGGTGGTGTCCAGTACAAGATTGCCGTCCTTACCCGACGTCAAATTCATATTATTCAAAGTCACAATACGGGACAGGTTAGCGATATCTGCCGCGAACGCGCCGATATCGTGGTACCGGCCCGAGACCCGCACAGCAATCGGCAGTTCAGCGTAGTACTCCCGTACGCTCACCTGACCTGGACGAAACAGTTCGAACTGCAAGCTTCGCCCCAGACCCGCCTGATTGATATCCGACAGGAGCGCATCCATCTCCGCCTTGCTGGGCAGTTGCTTCTCAAGCTGCGTCACGTACTGCTGAACCTGCTCACGCTGCTTCTTTAATGCATCGAGATTGACTGCTTGCACCAGTTTTTTCTTGTAATCCTCCTTGAGCTGCACTTCCTTGGCCACTTCGGAATTCAGCTCTTCGTCGGACGCGCTGAGCCATAAGAACCATAGAACAACGACCACCACAATAGTCATTGCCACACATAAAAGGTAACGGGGAGCGGCTGGCCAAGACGGTGGATCGTTCGGATTAAGGCCTGTGAATTGGCCTTTGAGCTTTTCCGTTAGCCCACTGAGATCGATAGATAGTTTCGGAGTTTTTGCCATGATTAAGTACAGCCGAACTGACCTCAGATTTTGGTCGCACTTGGCGCGGAAGCCGCCGGCTTCGGCGCCGAGGCCGCGTCAACAGCGGGTTTTACATCGCTGGGACGCTTGACCGCTACCCGCATGGAAAAGTTGGAGATTCGGCGCTGGTCACGTGGGCTCAGCGACACGGTACCAGCCGTGATTTCCACCAGCTCGGGCTTGGTCAGCCACGGGCTGTTATTGGCCAAATTGCGAAGCAGTTCAGACACACGCTCGTTAGACTGCGCAACCCCCGTGATCTGTACCAACTGGTTATCTTGCTTCATTGAGTTGATGTACACACCATCGGGCAGCTGTTTGACGAGCTCGGATAGCAAATAAACCGGCATGTTGCGGTTCCCCTGGAGATCCTCCACCGCGTTCTGCCTTGCACGAAGAGCTGCAATTTCCGCCTGAAGTGTGGCGATGTCCTTGATCTGGTTATCCAAACGGCTAATTTCGTTCTTGAGGAAGTTGTTCTTCGCGGTCTGCTCCTCGATCTGGGCCAGATACCACGAGTACACCCCCATGCTGATCAGGCCACCCAGAACGGCTGCAGCACCCAGGCTGGCAAAGAACGCCTCGCGCCGCCGCTTGCGCGCCGCCTCGCGGTGGGGGAGCAGGTTGACAAGAATCACTGCAGGAACCTCCGCAACGCCAGGCCACACGATGTCAGGTAGGACGAGGCTTCACGCCGCATCTTCTTCTCCCGCACACCGTCACCAAACTCCATGCCTTCAAAGGGATTGACCAGCACGCAGGCAAAGGAGGTTTGCTGCGTCACCGCATCCGTGAGACCCGGCAAGGCCGACGAGCCGCCAGCAAGCATCACGTAGTCCACCTTGTTGTGCGGCGTGCTGGTGAAGAAGAACTGCAGGGCGCGGCCGATTTCCTGGGCCATGCTTTCCACAAAGGGCTTGAGCACGCCGGATTCGTAGTCTTCAGGCAGATCACCGCTGCGCTTCTTGCTTTCAGCTTCTTCCGGAGAAAAACCGTACTGCCGCACGATGAGCTGCGTGAGCTGTGCGCCACCGAAAGCCTGATCGCGCTCGTAAAGTACATCGTCGTTCTTGATGACCTGCATGCTGGTGGTGAGCGCACCCACTTCAAACAGCGCAACCATGGTGTCCACGCCCTTGTTGGGCAGGTTCTCAATCAGACGGGCGGTCGCGAGGCGGGAGGCATACGACTCCACATCCACCACCACTGGCTTGAGTCCGGCAGCTTCGGCAAGACCTTCGCGGTCCTGAACCTTTTCCTTGCGAGAGGCCGCAATCAGCACCTCCACGTCGCCAGCGGAATTGGCGCTGGGCCCCACAACGCAGAAGTCAAGGCTGACTTCGTCCAGCGAGAAGGGAATGTACTGGTTGGCCTCAGACTCGACCTGCAGTTCGAGCTCGTCGTCGGTGAGGCCGCCAGGAAGAATGATTTTCTTGGTGATGACCGCAGAAGCGGGCAGAGCCATCGCCACGTTTTTTGTGCGCGTGCCGCTCTTCTTGACCAGGCGGCGGACCGCATCGGCCACCTCGTCGAATTTCTCCACGTTGCCATCGGTGATCCATCCGCGCTCAAGCGGCTCGATCGCGCAGCGCTCAAGCACCAGATTGCCCGCCTTGTCGCGGCTCAACTCCACCAGCTTGACGCTGGACGAGCTGATGTCCAGCCCCAGCAGCGCAGGGTCCTGGCGTTTGAATAACGATCCCAAAGAGATCAAGATAGTCCCCAAATGACGGCTAACATGTAGCCTCGCATACTTAAGAAATCACTTCAATAGTAGCAGTAAGCCCCTTGTACGATAACGATTTTTCCGTTTTTACGCATCCATAGCGTTGCCAAAAGCCGACGGTATGGGCCCACATCAGCCCTACGTATTCAGGCGCTTCGGGCGGCGTAACGTGAAAGTGTGAGGTTTTACTGGATCGCGCCGCACACGGCACGGATACCAGCATTTTTATAATCGGCACTGCCCTACGATTGCCTACATGTCCCAAAACTCATCCCCATCCGACCCTGCCGACGCCCACACCCGTCCGGCAAGCAAGGGCTCCAGCCTCGGCGGCTGGAAGCTGTGGCTGCTCAAGGGCGTGCTCTGGACCACTGGCGTCGCGCTGGCTGGCGCACTGGGCATCGTGCTGTTTGTGGCGATTGCCCTGTCGGTCGCTTACCCCAACCTGCCGGACATCTCTGACCTGCTGGACTACCGTCCCAAGCTGCCCCTTCGCGTGTACTCGGCCGATGGGGTGATCATTGGTGAATTCGGCGAGGAACGACGCAGCCTCACGCCGATCCAGGAGATTCCCAAGGTGATGAAAGATGCCGTCCTGGCGATTGAGGACGCACGCTTTTTCTCCCACGGCGGGGTGGACTATCTGGGCGTGATCCGCGCTGGCCTGGCCAATGTGGGGCAGGCCAAAAGGCAGGGCGCATCGACCATCACCATGCAGGTGGCGCGCAACGTCTACCTGTCTGCAGAGAAAACCTACACCCGCAAGATCTACGAGATTCTTCTGACCTTCAAGTTGGAACATCTGCTTACAAAAGATCAGATCCTCGAGATCTATATGAACCAGATTTTTCTGGGAAACCGGGCCTACGGCTTTGCTGCCGCCTCCGAGGCTTACTTCGGCAAGCCGCTCAAAAACATCTCGGTCGCCGAGGCGGCCATGCTGGCTGGCCTGCCCAAGGCGCCTTCGGCCTACAACCCCATCATCAACCCCAAACGAGCACGCTCGCGCCAGCTCTACATCATCGACCGGATGGAAGAAAACGGTTTCATCACCGCCGAGCAGGCCAAGGCGGCCAAAGACGAAGAGCTGAAGGTCAAAAGCGGCCCCGACGCCGGGCGCGTGCATGCCGAGTACGTGGCCGAGACCGTGCGCCAGCTGGTCTACAACCAGTACGGCGACGAGACCTACACCCGTGGCCTCAACGTCTACACCACACTGCGCTCGACCGACCAGACGGTCGCCTACAAAGCCCTGCGCAAAGGCATCATGGATTACGAGCGCCGGCAGATCTACCGCGGCCCCGAGAAATTCATCGACCTGCCGTCCAACCCGCAGGAAACCGACGACGCGATTGATGATGCGCTGACCGAAAACCCGGACAACGGCGATGTCCGTTCGGCGGTGGTGCTGGAGGCCAACCCGAAACGGATTC
>CALSAU010000291.1:0-3887 GCA_943372985.1 Polaromonas sp. YR568
AAACCGGTGGAAAGCCTGCCCATCGGCCGCATTGGCGCGCAAGCGGCCAAGCAGGTCATCCTGCAGAAAATCCGCGATGCCGAGCGCGAGATGCTGCTCAATGACTTCATGTCCCGTGGTGACAAGATTTTTGTTGGCACCGTCAAGCGCATGGACAAGGGCGACATCATTGTCGAATCCGGCCGTGTCGAAGGGCGCCTGCGCCGCAGCGACATGATTCCGAAGGAAAACCTGCGCTCTGGCGACCGCGTCCGCGCCATGATCATGGAAGTCGACACCACCCTGCGTGGCGCGCCCATCATCCTGTCACGTACGGCGCCCGAGTACATGATCGAACTCTTCCGCCAGGAAGTGCCCGAGATCGAGCAGGGCCTGCTGGAGATCAAATCCTGCGCCCGTGACCCCGGCTCCCGTGCCAAGATCGCTGTGCTCTCGCACGACAAGCGTGTGGACCCCATCGGTACCTGCGTCGGCGTGCGCGGCACCCGAGTCAACGGCGTGACCAACGAAC
This sequence comes from Polaromonas sp. YR568, assembly GCA_943372985.1. GTDB lineage: Bacteria > Pseudomonadota > Gammaproteobacteria > Burkholderiales > Burkholderiaceae_C > Polaromonas. The sequence continues at coordinate 512 of CALSAU010000291.1, forward strand.
TCGCCGGTGAGCGTGTCGACATTGTGCTGTGGAGCGAAGACCCGGCCCAGTTCGTGATTGGCGCCCTGGCGCCGGCCAATGTGTCGTCCATCGTGGTGGATGAAGAGCGCCACGCCATGGATGTGGTGGTGGACGAGGAAAACCTTGCCATTTCCATCGGCCGCGGCGGCCAGAACGTGCGCCTGGCGTCCGAACTGACCGGCTGGAAGATCAACATCATGACGGCCGATGAGTCGGCCCAGAAGCAGGCGACCGAGACCGATTCCAGTCGCAAGCTGTTCATGGAAAAGCTCGATGTGGACGAGGAAATCGCCGACATCCTGATCTCCGAGGGCTTCACCAGCCTCGAAGAGGTGGCCTACGTGCCGCTGCAGGAAATGCTGGAAATTGAGTCCTTCGACGAAGACACCGTCAATGAGCTGCGCACCCGCGCCAAAGACGCGGTGCTGACGATGGAAATCGCCAAGGAAGAAAATGCCGAAGGCGTTTCGCAGCACCTGCGTGACGTGGAAGGCCTGACCCCTGAGCTGATTGCCAAACTGACCGAGGCGGGTGTGAGCACCCGTGACGACCTGGCCGATCTGGCTGTGGATGAATTGACCGAGATCACCGGCCAGTCTTCGGACGAGGCCAAAGCCCTGATCATGACAGCCCGCGCCCATTGGTTCGCCGATGAAGCCGCCCCTGCGGATGCACCGGCCTCAGCGCCTGTGGCATCCGAAGAGCAATGATCATGGAGGCCAGCAGGAAAAAAACATATGTCCAGTACCACTACCGTCGCTGAATTCGCAGCTGAACTGAATAAACCCACCGCCACGCTGATCGAGCAATTAACCAGCGCGGGCGTCGCCAAAGCGCAGGCCAGTGATCCCTTGTCCGAATCGGACAAGCAAAAGCTCCTGAGCTACCTGCAGGCCAGCCACGGCACCGTGGCCACCGAGCGCAAGAAGATCACGCTGGTGAAGAAATCCACCACCGAGATCAAGCAGGCCGATGCCACCGGCAAGGCACGCACCATCCAGGTCGAAGTGCGCAAGAAGCGCACCTTCGTCAAGCGCGAAGACGGCTCCGACCAGCCTGCCGAAGAAACCCGCCCGGAAGTGTCTGCCGAGCCCACTGCGCCCGTGGTGGACCAGGCCGAGCTGATCCGCCGCGAGGAAGAGGCCAGCCGCCACGCCGAATTGCTGCGCCGCCAGGAGCAGGAACTGGCCGAAAAACGCCGCCTGCGTGAAGAGCAAGACGCCGCAGAAGCCGCCCGCGAACAGGCCCGTGAAGCCGCCGAGCTCAGCGCCAAGGCCGAGGCTGCAGAAGCCACCGCCAAAGCCAAGGCCACTGCCGGCAAATCGAAATCCGCAGAAACAGTGACGGCTGAGTCCAGCCAGGCGGCTGAGGCTGCTGCTGTAGACCAGGCGGCCAAAGCCGCTGGCGCCGCTGCGGCCAAAGCCAAAGCCACAGCCGAATTCCAGGCAGACGCTGTGAAAGCGCAGGAGCTGCAGGAGCGCCGCCGCAAGGCCGAGGCGGAAGCCGCAGGCATTCGCGCCATGATGAATGCGCCCAAGCGCGTCCTGGTGCCCCACGTGGACCCCAAGGCTGCCATCAAAGGCACCTTGCACAAGCCCGCCGTGGTGCCTGGTGCCGCCAAAACTGGCGCCGCAGGTGCTGCCGCAGCACCGGGCGCTGCAGGCAAGAAGGAAATCAAATCCGAAAACCTGTCGTCCACCTGGAAAGAAGACGCCGCCAAGAAAAAGGGCATTCCGAGCCGGGGTGCCACGGCTGTCCCCGGGCGCGGCAATTTCCGCAGCGGCCCGCGCGGCCGCCGCAGCAACGACCGCGACGCACGCCCGGAATCGAACTTCGTCGCGCCCACCGAATTCAAGGTGCTCGAGGTGCATGTGCCCGAGACCATCACGGTGGCCGAACTCGCCCACAAGATGAGCGTGAAGTCGTCCGAGGTCATCAAGCATCTGATGAAGCTCGGCCAGATGGTCACCATCAACCAGCCGCTGGACCAGGACACCGCCATGATCGTGGTGGAAGAAATGGGCCACAAGGCCGTGACGGCCGCGCTGGATGATCCAGAAGCCTTCACCGATGACGACGTTCAGGGCCAGCAGGCTGAAGCCCTGCCGCGTGCGCCGGTGGTCACCGTCATGGGTCACGTCGACCACGGCAAAACCTCGCTGCTCGACTACATCCGCCGTGCCAAGGTGGCGGCAGGTGAGGCTGGTGGCATTACCCAGCACATTGGCGCCTACCACGTGGAAACGCCACGCGGCATGATCTCCTTCCTGGACACCCCCGGTCACGAGGCGTTCACCGCCATGCGTGCCCGTGGCGCGCAGGCCACCGATATTGTCATTCTGGTGGTGGCTGCCGACGACGGCGTGATGCCGCAGACCAAGGAAGCCATCAAGCACGCGAAAGCGGCGGGTGTGCCCATCGTGGTCGCCATCAACAAGATCGACAAGCAGGGCATCAACCTGGAGCGCGTCAAGGGCGAGCTGGTCACCGAAGAAGTGATTCCCGAAGAGTTCGGCGGCGATGTGCCTTTCGTGGGCGTTTCTGCCCACACCGGTGCCGGCATTGATGACCTGCTGGAGCAGGTGTTGCTGCAGGCCGAGGTTCTGGAACTGAAGGCGCCGGTTGAAGCACTGGCCAAAGGCCTGGTCATTGAAGCCCAGCTCGACAAGGGTCGCGGCCCGGTGGCGACGGTGCTGGTGCAGTCCGGCACGCTCAAGGCGGGCGATGTGGTGCTGGCCGGTTCCACCTATGGCCGTGTGCGCGCGATGCTGGACGAGAACGGCAAGCCGATCAAGAGTGCAGGCCCCTCCATCCCGGTGGAAATTCAGGGTCTGACGGAAGTGCCGCAAGCCGGTGACGAGTTCATGGTGATGACGGACGAGCGCCGCGCACGTGAGATCGCAACCTACCGCGCCGGCAAGTTCCGCAACACCAAGCTGGCCAAACAGCAGGCGTCTAAACTGGAGAACATGTTCTCCGACATCTCGGCGGGCGAAGTCAAGATGCTGCCGATCATCATCAAGGCCGACGTGCAGGGTTCCCAGGAAGCACTGGCCCAGTCGCTGCTGAAACTGTCGACCGACGAGGTCAAAGTCCAGCTGGTGTATTCCGGCGTGGGTGGCATTTCCGAGTCCGACGTCAATCTGGCGATTGCCTCCAAGGCCGTGGTGATCGGGTTCAACACCCGCGCCGATGCCCAGGCACGCAAGCAGGCCGAGAACAACGGCGTGGACCTTCGCTACTACAACATCATTTATGACGCTGTGGACGAGCTCAAGGCCGCCATGTCCGGCATGCTCACGCCGGACAAGAAGGAAGAAGTCATCGGTACTGCCGAGATCCGTCAGGTGTTCAA
>CALSAU010000292.1:0-3876 GCA_943372985.1 Polaromonas sp. YR568
TCATCGCCATCGTCAATTCCAAGGGCTCCAACTTCGCCGCCTTCTTCGGTGGCCAGACTGTCAACAAGCCCAAGCTGTACAACAAGGACGCGGCCAACGCCAATTCGCAGCTGTCGGCACGCCTGCCGTATGTGCTGGCGGCATCGCGCTTTGCCCACTACATCAAGGTCATCATGCGCGACAAGGTGGGCAGTTTCCAGACGCGCGGTGAAATCGAAGCGTACCTGAACAACTGGATTGCCGACTACGTGCTGATCAACGACTCCGCGCCGCAGGCCACCAAGGCCCGCTTCCCGCTGGGCCAGGCCCGTGTGGACGTGACCGAAGTGCCCGGCAAGCCCGGTGCCTACCAGGCCACCTGCTTCCTGCGCCCCCATTTCCAGATGGAAGAACTGACGGCGTCCATCCGCCTGGTGGCCGAGCTGCCGCCGGCTGCCGCCTGATACCCATCCACCTTAAATTCCAGGAGTAAACCATGGACGTCATCATTCTCGATATCAAGGACATCAAGGGCAATTGCACCATTGATGGCTATGCAGACAAGATCATTCTCAATTCATTTGGCCACAGCGTCGCGCTGCCGCTGAGCATGGATGTGGCCAACACCGAGCGCACCGCCGGCAAGCCCATGTTCTCCGAGGTGAACTTCTCCAAGATGACCGATCAGTCCACGCCGGCCCTGTATGCCGCCTGTACTGAAGGTAAAAAGCTGGGCGATGCCACGATCCACATTGGCCGTAACGAGAACGGCAAGTTCATGTCGCTCATGAAATACGTGCTGACCAATGCCATGGTGTCCAACATCAACACGTCGGGCGGCGGCGGCATGCCGTCAGACTCGTTCTCGCTGAACTTCACCAAGATCACGTCCGAGTTCACCCAGCAAAATTCAGACTCCACCAAGAAGGGGACGGCGACGTTCGGCTGGGATCTCGCGACCAACAAGGCGGCTTGAGCATCGCGGACTGTTCCGTCAATCGTCCGCGGTCCCTTCATTTCCATGAAAGGGTCTAGGCATGTCGGAGCTTGTCCGAGGGTCATCCGTCCCGCTGTTCGACAGGCTTGCTGCGGGTGATGGCACCAGCAGCAATGCCTCGTGGCTCCTGCTGCCCGAACAACTGCAGGCGTCCATAGGCAAGGAACTGTCGCGGCTGTTCAACACGCGCAGCCGCCTGCCGCCCTCGGAGTTTCACCAGAATTCCGGCACTGTCATTGACTATGGCGTGCCGGATTTTTCTGCGCTTTATGCGCGCCGCGGCGACGATGTCGAGTTGCTTGAGTCTGCCCTCGCGCAGGCCGTGACCCTGTTCGAGCCGCGCATAACGAATGTCAGTGTGAAAGTCCAGGCATTGATGAACCGGGCAGACGCCGCTACCGTGACTGTGGGCGGTGACGTCATGATTGGCCTGAAAGCCCAGCGCGTGAGCTTTGAGCTTGAAATGAACCCTTCGACGAATACGGCGTGAAAGCGGCTTGACCCGTGGCTGAAATCCTCCACAACGACTTGTTGCAGTACTACAAGCGGGAACTGTCCTTTCTGAGGGGGCAGGGTGCGGATTTCGCTCGCCGCTATCCCAAGGTGGCCTCGCGACTTGCGCTGCACGGGTCTGAATCCATCGACCCCCACACCGAGCGGCTGGTCGAATCTGTGGCTTTCCTGGCCGCGCGTGTCCATCGCGACCTGGACCGCGAGTTTCCCCAGATCGCGGCGGCGCTGCTGGACAACCTGTGCCCGTCGCTGATCCAGCCCGTGCCATCCATGACGGTGGTGCAGTTCGCCCTGGACCCCTCACAAGGCAAGGTCACCGCCGGCTACAGGGTGCCGCGTCACACGATCCTCTATGCGTCCACCTCTGGTGGCGAGCAATGCCGGTTTCGCACTGCGTGGGAGAGCACGCTGTGGCCGGTTTCGGTGGTGGCAGCCAACCTGCCGGGGGATTCGACATTGCGCCTGACGCTGCAGTGCGATCCCGGCGCCGATTTTTCAGAGCTGGAAATTGATTCGTTGCGACTGCACGTGCACGGCGACTGGATGGCTGCCATGCCACTATACGACCTGCTGGTGTCAGGCGTGGCCAACGTCACCACCCAGGGCGACGACGGCATGCGGCACACCTTGGGCGCCAGTGCATGGCGCGAGGTCGGTTACGGCGATGACGAAGAGGTTTTGCCCCTGCCCGGCCATGCACAGCCTGCCTACGGGATGATGCAGGAGTACTTTGCCTTCCCCCGCAAATTCCATTTCTTTGAACTGAACAAGCTGCGCGGGCGCCTGGGCGCTGGCACACGGTGCGATATCACGTTGACGCTGGACAGACCACAACGCGGGCTGCGCACCGTCACGGCCGACAACTTCCGCCTGGGCTGCGTACCTGCAGCCAATCTGTTTCCGCGCACCAGCGAGCCCATCGTCATCGACCACCGGCACTACGAATACCTGCTGTCGGCCGATCGCCAGCGTGGCACCACGACCGAAGTGCATTCCATCATCTCGGTAACGGCGTCAGACCCCAATGCCGACCGCCCGGTGATCGTGCCGAGTTTTGCAGCCATGGGCCCCAGTCGCGACGGGGGCGAAACGACGTTCTGGGCTTCCAGGCGCGAGCAAAGCCTGCGCGAGAACATTTCAGGCACCGATGTATTCCTGACCTTCGTTGACCAGGACAATGCATTGAAAGCACCCAGCGAACCCGTGGTCTATGCCAACCTGCTGTGCACCAACCGCCGCCTGGCCGAACAGGTGCCCGCAGGCGCGCGCATGGTGGTCGAGGGCGTGTCGCAAAGCCTCCAGGTGGGCTGCCTGTATGAGCCGACCAGCCAGCGTGATCCTCCGCTGGGCAGCGAAACGCTGTGGCGCCTCGTGTCTTTGCTGACGCTGAACCACCAGTCGCTGGTCAGCGGCACCACGGGCACCGACCAGCTGCGCGAAATGCTCATGCTGTTTGCGTCCGACAGCATGCGCGACCATGAGCAGATCCGCGGCATTCGCGGCCTTCAGGCGCGCAGCATTACGGCGCGCATTGGCCAGGACGCGTGGCGTGGTTATTGCCGGGGCACCGAGGTGGTCGTTGAATACGACGAAGAAGCCTTCGTCGGTGGTTCACCCCTGTTGATGTCTGCGGTGCTGGCCCGGTTTTTTGCGATGTACACCTCAGTCAACTCGTTTGTCCGGCTGGCAGTGCGCCGCGGCGATGAAGTATGGAAACAATGGGAACCGATGAGCGGCCGCCAGCAGGTACTCTGACCGGGCGGCTGGCCCGCCGCCCGCACGGGTTCAACCTGTTCCAGGCCATCAGCCTGCTGGAGCGGGCCGCGCCCGATATGCCCGCCGTCGGCCAGGGCCACGGCGAGCCTGAAGCCGTGCGCCTGAATGCCGTGGTGTCGCTTGGTTTCCAGGCCAGTGACGTGAGCGCCGTCAAGGCCGGCTCTGATTCGGGTGAAGCCTACACCCTGCTGTCGCCCGTGATGTCCCTGGCCGGCGCGCAGGGCCCGCTGCCCCTGCCCTTTACCGAGATGGTGCTGGAGCGCAAGGCCGCGCGCGACCATGCGACGGCCGATGTCCTGGACATCTTCAACCACCGCTTCCTTGCGTTCCTGTACCGCAGCCGCAAGAAGCATCACATGGGTTTGAACTGGCGTGATCCGCAGGACTCGGCGCTGGCCGGCAGCCTGGATGCTTTAAGCGCGCTGGGCCTGCGTGCGGGCGTGCGCGGGCCGGGTGGGGTGACGCCGTGGCTGCGCCATGCCGGTTTGCTGGGTGGCGCGCCTCGTTCCATGACGGGCCTGCTGGCCCTGTTGGGCGACCGCCTGGGCCTGCGCGTGCGCGGTTCGCAGTTTCGCGGTGAATGGCGGGATCTGGAGCCGAGTGACCTGTCG
>CALSAU010000293.1:0-3876 GCA_943372985.1 Polaromonas sp. YR568
TCGCTGGTTTCATGGTCATAGCCCTGGGCATGCAGCGTGGCGTGCACCAGCAGGTGCGCGTAGTGGGCCTCAAGCGTCTTGCACTGCTCTGCGGCTTCACGCGCTACCACGGGCCCGCACAGCACCAGATCGGCGGTGACCAGGGGCTCACGGGTGTAATCGAAAGTGAGCACGTTGGTTGCGTAGTCCTTGCCGCGGTAGTCGCGGTTCAGTGCCTGCGCTTCGGCTTCACCGACGATGCGAACCGTCAGCTCTGCGTCGCTCTTCAGCGCGTGACGAATCCACTGCAGCACATCGCGACGCGGCAGTGCGGCGCGGTGGCGGGCGAGATCGGGGAAGGCGCCGAACTGGAGCGACAGGTCCAGTGTGTTCAATACGGCGCTCAATGCGGCGTTCGATGCAGCATCACGAGCCATTGCGACTCCGCGTCCGCGTGCTTCTGGTGACCGGGGTGATGGCATCCAGCACATCCGCAGAGGGCTCGACCGGCGAGCGCTGCTTGTCGTAGGCATCCACGATGCGGGCCACCAGCGGGTGGCGCACCACGTCGGCGCTGGTGAGGCGTGTGATCGCAATGCCCTTGACGCGCCGCAGCACGCGCTCGGCATCAACCAGCCCACTGAGCTGGGTGCGCGGCAGGTCCACTTGGCTCACGTCCCCGGTGACCACCGCCTTGGCGCCAAAGCCGATGCGGGTGAGGAACATCTTCATCTGCTCGGGCGTGGTGTTCTGCGCTTCGTCAAGGATCACGAAGGCGTGGTTGAGCGTGCGCCCGCGCATGAAGGCCAGCGGTGCGATCTCGATCTGCTGGCGTTCGAACGCTTTTTGCACGCGCTCAAAACCCATCAGCTCATACAGTGCGTCGTAGAGCGGCCGCAAGTACGGGTCCACCTTCTGGCTCAGATCGCCCGGCAGGAAGCCGAGCCGCTCGCCGGCCTCCACCGCAGGGCGCGTCAGCACAATGCGCTGCACGGTGCTGCGCTCCAGTGCATCCACCGCGCAGGCCACGGCCAGGTAGGTTTTGCCGGTGCCGGCTGGCCCGATGCCAAAGGTGATGTCGTGCGTGGCGATGTTGTCGAGGTAAGTGCCCTGATTCACCGTGCGGGCGCGCAGATCGGCCCGGCGTGTGGACAGCACCGGCACGCCATCGGTGCTGGTCGCCGTGCTGATGGCCGGGTCGCCGGCCAGCATCAGCTGCACCGTTTCTTCGGCGATGGGCCGTTGCGCCAGCTCATACAGCGCTTGCAGCACTTCCAGCGCCTGCTGCGCCTTCACCTTGGGCCCGTCGATCTTGAACTGCTCGAAGCGGTGCGCAATCGTGACCTGCAGCGCCGCCTCGATGGTGCGGATGTGGGAATCCATGGGCCCGCACAAATGGCCCATGCGGGTGTTGTTGGGTGGCGTGAAGGTGTGGCGAAGGATCAAGGCGGGGTGTTTCCGAAAAGAAGGGCGTGACGGCAGCAGAAAAAGGGGGAATTGCCAATTGTCCGCCCAAATTCGCAAGGGCACCTGACTGCTAAGATTCACCAATGATAGGAAGACTCTCCGGCCAGCTGGCCGAAAAAAACCCGCCGGAAATTCTGGTGGATTGCCAGGGCGTCGGCTACGAGGTGCTGGTACCCATGAGCACCTTTTACAACCTGCCCGCGCTGGGCGAGAAAGTCACCCTGCTCACCCATTTTGTGGTGCGTGAAGACGCGCAGATTCTCTACGGCTTCGGCAGCGCCACCGAGCGTGCAGCCTTCCGCCAGCTGATCAAGATATCCGGTGTTGGCCCGCGCACTGCGCTCAGCGTTCTGAGCGGCATGAGCGTCGAGGAACTGGCCCAGGCCGTCACGCAGCAGGAAGCTGGCCGCATCATCAAGGTACCCGGCATCGGCAAAAAAACTGCCGAGCGCTTGCTGCTGGAACTCAAGGGCAAGCTGGGCGCCGACATCGGCATCACCGTCAGCGTGGCCAACGATGCGCAGTCCGACATCCTGCAGGCGCTGGTGGCACTGGGCTACAGCGACCGCGATGCGGCACTGGCGCTGAAAGCCCTGCCCAAAGACATCGGGGTGAGTGACGGCATCAAGCTGGCGTTGAAAGCATTGGCCAAGTGATATTCACGACATGACCATACAAACGGACGACTTTTCCGCAGGCGATTTTCCACCGGCCAAACGGGTCATGTCTGCCGTGCCCGCTTCCCCTGGCGAGGAAGCGATTGAGCGCGCCCTGCGGCCCAAGCTGTTCGATGAATACGTGGGTCAGACCAAGGTGCGGGACCAGTTGGAGATTTTCATTGGCGCAGCCAAGAAGCGCAGCGAGGCGCTGGACCACGTGCTGCTGTTCGGCCCGCCCGGCCTTGGCAAGACCACGCTGAGCCACATCATTGCGCACGAACTTGGCGTGAACCTGCGCCAGACCTCAGGCCCGGTACTGGAAAAACCCAAGGACCTGGCGGCGCTGCTGACGAATCTGGAAAAGAACGATGTGCTGTTCATTGACGAGATTCACCGCCTGAGCCCGGTGGTCGAGGAGATTCTCTATCCCGCGCTGGAGGACTATCAGATCGACATCATGATCGGCGAAGGCCCGGCCGCGCGCAGCATCAAGCTGGACCTGCAGCCCTTCACACTGGTCGGGGCCACCACCCGCGCCGGCATGCTGACCAATCCGCTGCGCGACCGCTTCGGCATCGTCGCGCGGCTGGAGTTTTACACGCCGGACGAACTGGCACGTATCGTCAAGCGCAGCGCGAAGCTGCTCAACGCGCCCATCGACGATGCAGGCGGCTTCGAGATTGCCCGCCGCTCACGCGGCACACCACGCATTGCCAACCGTCTGCTGCGCCGGGTGCGCGACTATGCGGACGTGAAAGGCACCGGTCACATCAACCTCGACATCGCCAACAAGGCGCTGGCCATGCTGGACGTGGACCCCCAGGGCTTTGACGTGATGGATCGCAAGCTGCTGGAAGCCGTGATTCACCGCTTCGATGGCGGACCGGTCGGGCTGGACAACATTGCGGCCAGCATCGGTGAAGAGCGCGACACGATTGAAGACGTGATCGAGCCCTATCTGATCCAGCAGGGCTACCTGCAGCGCACGCCGCGCGGCCGGGTGGCGACGTTGGCAGCTTACCGCCACCTCGGGGTGACGCCGCCTACCACCGGCAACGACATGTTCAGCTAGAACGAACGTTGACGGTACATCGCCGTCATGGTCAACCCGACCAGCACCGCCAGTGTGATGACCTCCAGCGAAAACTGACCCATGCTGAGCAGGCCCTGGGTGAACGGCAGATTCGACCCTGAGGCGTAGAAGAATGGTGTCAGCACCATGCCGCGCACAAAGGTGATCAGCACGGTGAACTGCAGAACGCGCACTGTGGCCTGTCGATGCAGCTGGTTCCATGACAGCCACGCCAGCACAAAGCAGCCGACCACCGGCTCCGCATAGCTGAGATACGCCGGCACCAGCACGTTCCATCCGTAGGGGGGCAGCAGCGCGTCTTCGGGTCGAGGCTGCGGCACACTGGCCAAGAGAAACTCCGAAATCTCTCGTCCCGCAGGCGCCACGCCCCAATGCACACTCAGGCTGATCGCCACCGCTGCCAATACATGCCACACCCATGGTGCGTTGGCTTTTCCCCTGCGGTCCAGCCACAGCGACCAGGCCAGCCAGCACAGGGCCACCCACAACTCGGTCGCAAAAGTGAGGTTGGCGATCACGGCTTGCGCCCAGAACGAGGTCGTGATGCCATTCATCAGCGGCCCACGCACGAGGCCCTCGCGCAGCGCAGCCACAGACAGTGCGATCACCAGCACCCGCCATGCCAGCTGCCACCGCTCGAGCCGGCTTTGACCGAGGAACACAAAAGCACCGGTGGCC
>CALSAU010000294.1:0-3874 GCA_943372985.1 Polaromonas sp. YR568
GGATGGCATCCGACACATCGTCGGGCCCAAGAAAGATGCGGTCTCCCCGGAAGCGGACGGGCAAGGTGCGCGCCACGCGGGCAACGCCAGTGCCGTCGTCCAGCGACACACCGGCGGCTGTTGCGGCGTGCGCGCTGAGCCGGTACAGCGCACCGGAATCCAGGTAGTGGTAGCCGAGCTTCTGGGCGGTCAGGGCCGCCAGGGTGCCCTTGCCGGAGGCGGTTGGGCCGTCCACACAGATGACCGGAATCAGGGGAGAGCTGGTCTGCGTGACATCAAACAGGGCCTCGAAGTAGTCCGGGAAGGTTTTGGCGACGCAGTGGGGTTCGAGAATACGCACCGGCAGCTGTGCCGGGTTGAACGCCGCCAGCGAAAAGCACATCGCCACGCGGTGGTCGTCATAAGTGCGGATGGCGCCTGTGGTCCAGCGCGTGGGTGGGCTGACCTTCAGGTAATCAGCCCCTTCTTCCACCACGGCGCCGAACTTTTGCAGCTCGCACGCCATGGCGGCAATGCGGTCGGTTTCCTTGACGCGCCAACTGGCGATGTTTCGCAACGTGGTCGTGCCGTCGGCATACAGGGCCATCACCGCCAGCGTCATGGCGGCGTCGGGGATGTGGTTGCAGTCGAGTGACTCGATGGCCTTGAGGGGCCATTCACCACGCCGCACGGTCAAGTGGTTGGGGCCGGCTTCAACGATGGCGCCCATCATTCTGGCGGCGTCGATGAAACGGATGTCACCCTGAATGGAGTCGGCACCCACGCCTTCAATCCGCACGCCGTCCCCGGGCGCGATGGCGCCCAGGGCGATGAAATAGCTGGCCGAGGACGCGTCGGCCTCCACATGCAGCACGCCGGGTGACTGGTAGTGACTGCCAGCGGGGATGGTGAAGCGTTCCCAGTTGTCACGTCGAACGTGGATCCCGTAGCGGGCCAGCAGGTTGAGCGTGATTTCGATGTAGGGTTTGCTGATCAGCTCGCCTGTTACCTGAATAACGATGTCGTTTTCCCTGGCCACCAGTGGCAAAGACATCAGCAGTGCGGTGAGAAACTGGCTGGAAACATCCCCACGCACCTGGATCGGCGCCTTCAGGTCCAGCTTGGGCTGACCAATGCGCAGCGGTGGAAAGCCGTCCTGTCCCACATAGTCAATGTGGCAGCCCAGCTGGCGCAGCGCGTCAACCAGATCGCCAATCGGGCGCTCATGCATGCGTGGCACACCGTGCAGTTTGAAATCTCCGCCCAGCACCGCGAGGGCTGCAGTCAGCGGGCGCATGGCGGTGCCGGCGTTACCCATGAACAGGTCGGCCTGCGGGTTTGGGATGACACCGCCCAGGCCGTCAATCTCGACCGTGGTGCCGCCCGGGCCCGTCTGGCGCACGCCACAGCCCAGCTCGCGCAGGGCGTTCAGCATGACGCGCGTATCGTCCGAATCAAGCAGGTCGTGCAGGGTGGTCGTGCCGGTACACAGGGCAGACAGCAACAGGACGCGATTGGAAATGCTCTTGGAGCCGGGCAGGCGGACGGTGCCTCCCGCGCCAGTCAGTGGGGGGATGTCCAGAAACTCTGTATCGAACATGGACCGGCGTTATTTGGGGGGCTTGTGTGCCGAAATACGCCAGTTGGCGCGTGTCTCGCTGGCTTGCTCGATCAGCACTTCCAGCATGTCGCCGCTGCCTGCCGCGATCAGCTGTTCGAGTGACTGCAGGGTTTGCTGGAAGATTTTCGATTGGGCGAGCAGCTCTTCGCGGTTGGCGATCAGGATGTCGCGCCAGACTTTCGGGTCGCTGGCAGCGATCCGCGTGAAGTCGCGAAAACCCGGTCCCGCCAGAGAGAGGTATTCCTTGCCGTGGTCTTGCCCGGAGATGCCGTTCATCAGCGCGAACGCGATCAGGTGGGGCAGATGGCTGACGGCAGCGTACGCGGCATCGTGCGCCTGCGGCGACATCTTCGACACATGGCAGCCCAGCTTGGTCCAGAGGTCTTCGGCTTTCTGGAGCTGGACCGTGAAAGTGCGCTCGATCGGCGTGAGGATGACCTGCTTGCCGGCGTACAGGTCCACATCGGCGTGTTCAACGCCTGAAACTTCCTTGCCGGTGATCGGGTGGCAAGGTACAAAGGCGCCCACATTGCCCTGCAGCACACGCCGGGCGGCATCCACCACATCGCGCTTGGTCGAGCCCACATCCATGATCAGCGTGTTGGGCCCCACCAGATGCCGGATCGCCTTGAAGGTGGCTTCGGTGGCCGACACGGGAACTGCCAGCAGCACGATGTCGGCACCCGAGACGGCCAGCAGCGCGGACGGTGCCTCGACGTCAATCACGCCCATCTGCCGCGCGCGCTCGGTGGTTGACGGCGATTTGCTGTAACCGACCACACGCTTGACGAGGCCTGCACGCTTGAGTGCCAGCGCGAAAGAGCCGCCCATCAGGCCGCAGCCAATGAGACCTAGCTGTTCAAACATGTCGTGTGACCGGAAACGTGACCGGGAAATCTGTGAAACATTGCATCAATCGCTGACCGGGTAGGTGCCAAGAACTTTGTAGAAAGCGCAGAGTTGCTGCAGGTCGGCCAGCGCGGCTTGCACGGCGGGCTGCGAAGGATGACCCTGCAGGTCGATATAAAAATAATATTCCCATTGACCGGAACGTGCCGGACGTGACTCGAAACGGGTCATGGACACGCCGTGGGTTTTGAGTGGCACCAGGATGTCATGCACCGCGCCCGGCCGGTTGGGGACCGACACCACCAGACTTACGCAGTCCTTGCCCGAAGGCGGGGGCGGCGGCAGGGTTTGCGGCAGGCAGACCACCGCAAAGCGGGTCCGGTTGAAAGCGTCATCCTGAATGGCGTGCGCTGCGGTGTGCAGGCCGAACTGGGTGGCGGCGCGGTCGCCCGCAATACCGGCCCACGCCGGGTTGGTGGTGGCCAGTCGTGCGCCTTCCGCATTGCTGGACGCGGCGCGGCGCTCCACGTGGGGCAGGTGCGTGGTCAGCCAGCCCTGACACTGTGCCAGCGCCTGTGGATGCGCCAGCACGACCTCAATGTTTTCCAGCGAGTCGGACAGGCGCAGCAGGTTGTGGCGCACCATCAGGCTGACTTCGCCGACGATGTGTAGCGGTGAGTTCAGGAAAAGGTCCAGCGAGCGCGACACCACGCCTTCGGTCGAGTTCTCGACCGGCACCACGCCGTAGCTGGCGCTGCCGGCCGCGGTGGCCCGGAACACTTCATCGATGCTGATGCAAGGCACATGTTCAATGCTGGCTCCGAAGAACTGCAGGGCGGCCTGTTCGGAAAACGTCCCGACCGGTCCGAGATAGGCCACGCGGATGGGGGCCTCCAGGGCCAGGCAGGCCGACATGATTTCGCGCCAGACGGCTTCGACATGCTCGTTCTTGAGCGGTCCCTTGTTGGCCTTCTGGATCTGCTCGATCACCTGGGCTACGCGGTCTGGCCGGAAAAACGGCGTGCCTTCGCGTTTTTTGACCTCCCCGACTTCCTGTGCCACTTGCGCACGCTGGTTCAGCAGCGTCAGCAGTTGCCGGTCCAGCGCATCGATTTGCAGGCGCAGGTCAGCCAGACTCGCGTTCATGGCAACCCCTGCTGAACGGGGTGGGTCGGGATGCCGGCCAGGGGCTTGGGCCGAGCGAGTAGGGGGCTGGAAAGCATGTCGTCCTAGGCTTGTTTTTGTTCGAATTCTCGCATGTAGGCCACCAGCGCTTCGACGCCTGCCATGGGCATGGCGTTGTAAATGCTGGCCCGCATGCCGCCGACCGACTTGTGGCCCTTGAGCTGCAGCAGTCCTCGGGCCTTGGCGCCACTCAGGAAGGCCTCGTTGCGGGACTCGTCACGCAGGTAGAAAGGCACGTTC
>CALSAU010000295.1:0-3866 GCA_943372985.1 Polaromonas sp. YR568
CCGGCCCACCGCGTCGGCTTTCGTCGAGCTGGGCGCCGGCTACGACACCAACATCAACAGCGGCGTGCGCAGCGGCCAGGTGGACGGGCTGCCCGCCGGGTTCGTGATCGCGCCAGGCCAGTCGTCCGAGAAGCAGTCCGATTTCTTCAGCACCGCCACGGCGGGCCTGCAGGGCGTGCTGCCCGTGGCGCCCGGGGTCGCACTGTACGGCGGCGGCATGGCGTCTGGCCGCTTCCATGCTGCGGGTGACAACAGCGTGTTCGACCAGACCCTCTACGGCCTGCAAGGTGGTGTCTCGGTGATTGAGGGCCGCAACCTGTATCGGCTGGGGCTGGACTTCACCCATGTGTCGGTCGGCAACCAGGCCTATCTGGACCTCACCACGCTGGTTGGCGAGTGGCAACACCAGAAGGACCAGTTCAATCGCTACGGGCTGTCGCTGCAGTGGTCGGAGCTGGGCTACAAGAACATCGACACCTACCTCAACCGGCAGAGAACGCAGCGAGTGTCCTCGGGCGCGGACATCCGCAACAGCGAGCTGACCAACCTCACGGCCAACTGGACGCACACCATGGCGCACCGCTGGAACCCGGTCTGGGCGGGTGCTGTCAATGTCGGACGCGAAACCAACCAGAAGAACCGGCCCGACCTGTCCCGCGACCTGTGGGGGGTGCGCGGCTCAGTGACGCTGGAGCCCCTGCCGCGGTGGACGACCGGCGTGGGCCTGAGTTACCAGCACAGCCGCTACGGCCGCGAGTTCGCCGCCGGCCTGAGCACCCGGCGCGACGACTACCTGGCGCTCGACCTCTCCATCGGCTACGCGATCAGCCGCAACTGGCTGCTCAAGGCGGAATACCAGCATGTCCACCAGCGCTCCACCATCGGCTTTTACAGCTACACCCGCGACGTGCTGGTCGCGAAGCTGCGCTATGACTTCAAGTAGGTCCACCCCACGGAACCCAGGCACCCATTCGAGGAGCTCACCATGACACGCTCGCCATCCGTCATCCGCCTCGCCGTCAGCGCGGCTGCCCTGCTTTCGGCAGCAATGGCCACGGCGCAAACCCAGCCGGCCGGCAAGGTGCTGGTAGTGGCCGGGGCAGCCACACTGGAGCGCGCAGGCCGACAAGTGGCGCTGCAGCCAGGCACCACCGTGGAGAGTGGCGACGTGCTGGCCGTCGGGGAACGCAGCGCCCTGCAGGTGCGCTTCAGTGATGAATCCATCGTTGCCCTGCGCGCCAACAGCCAGTTCCGCATTGAGGACTACCGGTTTGCCGGTAACGCCGAGAGCGACCGCTCGCTGATGGGCCTGCTCAAGGGCGGCATGCGCACCATTACCGGCCTGATCGGCAAGGCCAGCCCGAAAAACTACGGTGTGCGCACGGCCACGGCGACCATCGGCATCCGGGGCACCCACTTCACGGTGGTCTCCTGCAACAACGACTGCGTGCGCGCCGACGGTTCGCGGGAGCTTAACGGCACCTTCGGCGGCGTCACCGACGGGCGCATCAGCGTGCGCAACGACGTGGGCGAGCAGGAGTTTGGACAGCAGGACTATTTCCATGTGCCGTCCGCCGACGCGCCGCCGATCCGCCTGCTGGCACCACCGGCCACGCTGAATGACCGCAGCGTGCCACCCCGCGCACGCGCCGCCGCCCCCGCCAGCAGCTCAGGCGACACCACGGCCAGCGCCGAAGGCACCTCCAGCAGCTCGGGCACGGGCACCTCGACATCGCCCCAGCCAACCGAGCAGGCCGCGCCGAGCACGGAGCTGATCGTTCCGTTGACCGAGTTCGCGGCCACCTCGCAACCGGCGGTGGTGGCGCAAAGCGGCAGGGGCATCACGGTGGTGGAAGTGCAGAACGCCACAGGCACCAGCATCGAAGCCAACGCCAGAAACTACACCCTGCTGGAGCTGCAGGCCGAGGTGAAGGAAGTGCAGGGCATTACGTTCTACAACGCGGCCGGGCTGGCCAGCGCGCTGCAGTCGGTGGGCCGGTCGGTGGGCTCCAACGCGGCGGCGGGGGTCTACTGGCTGTATGACGCGCCATCCACAGGTTCAACCAATCTGTCGGGCCAGCACCACGCCTGGGGCGACACGCCACTCATTTCGCTGCCCGGCTCGGGCACCGCGCAATACAACTATGTCGGCGGTACCGCGCCAACCGACAACTTCGGCCGCGTCGGAACACTCACGGGCAGCAATCTGCTGATGGACTTTACCAACCAGCAGATCAAGACCGCATCGGCCATGACCCTGAGCTTCGGCACCAACGCGGCGCAGACCGCTTCGACGACCTACTCCATCCCCGCCAACACCACCTGGGCCATGGGCGGCGGCCCGAGCAGTCTGGCGGGTACTTCCTGCACAGCAGGCTGCGCCACCAGCACGACCACCACCGGCTCCATCAACGGCAGATTCGTCGGTGGCTCGCTGGAGGGTTATGTGGGCGCCATCACTGTTCGCAACACCCAGCTTCTGGGGTCGGGGCAAGCCAATACCGCAGGCGGTGTGGCGGCTTTCGCCAAGCAATAAAGCTGCGTCGTCCGTGGCAGCGCTCAGCTGCGCCGATGACCCAGCACCGGCATGATGTGCACCGCCTCCGGCGGCACCTGCAACGCCAGCCGGCTGCCCCGTACGGCGCCCAGTTGACGCAGCAGCGCGGTGGAGAGGTTGAGCGTGAGGCGCTGGTCAGCTAGTGCATCGGGCACCAGCGTGCACACGCTGATCTCACCGAGCGGCAGCACCTCGGTGAGCGTACAAACCAGTGTGTTGTCGGCCTGCGGCCCGGCGGTCGCGGCACTCACGTCCAGCAGCTCGGCGGCCAGCACCCATGACACCTCGGCGCCATCGCTCAGGCGGCCCTTGTCCACCACCCGCAGCGAGACGGCATCGGACCAGGCCAGACGGCCCCAGGTGGTGGGCTCGTCGACGCTACTGCGGAAAAACCGGCCTTTGAACAGGTTCTGAATACCCACCAGCTCGGCCACCCGGGCGTTGCGCGGACTGGCAAATACCTTGCCGGGTGTGCCAATCTGCAGGGACTCGCCGGCATCGAGAATCACCACTCGGTCGGCCAGTCGCCGCGCCTCGTACAGATCGTGGGTGACCAGCACCATCGGGATGGCCAGGCTCTGGCGCAGCAGGGCCAGCTCGCGGTACAGGGCCTGGCGGGTCGGCGCATCTACAGCGGAAAACGGCTCATCGAGCAACAGCACCTGCGGCTCGCGCGCCAGCGCCCGGGCCAGCGCCACGCGCTGCTGCTGCCCGCCGGAGAGCTGTGACGGCTTGCGCTGCTCCAGCCCTGCGAGCCCCATGCGCTGAAACAGGTCCTGAAAATACGCTGGCGCCTTGACCGGGTGCGTGGCCAGCGCCACGTTCTGCAACGCACTGAGGTGCGGGAACAGCGCGTAGTGCTGAAACACCAGCCCGACGCGGCGCTGCTGCGGGGACAGACGAATGCCGCGCGCGCTGTCCATCCAGACGCAGCGCTCGCCGTCGCCAGCGCGCACATGCCCCGTCAAACCGGGGCTGTCCAGCAGTCCGGCAATCGCCCGCAGCACGCTGGTCTTGCCGCTGCCCGAGGGACCGACCAGCGCCAGCAGTTCGCCCGGCGCGCAGGTGAAGCTGGCGTCCAGACGCATCGGGCTGTGATTGAGAAGCTGGACGTCAAGCATGGGCGGGTGTGAACGTGCGAGTGTGGGCGTGCGGGTGCGACGCTCAGCGCTCCTGCAGCGGCCGCGCGCGGTTGGATGCGAACACCAGCGCCAGCGCCAGCAGCGAACACAGCACCAGCACCAGCGCCATCACGTGGGCAGCGGCCATGTCGAAAGCCTGCACGCGGTCGTAGATGGCAATCGAGAGC
>CALSAU010000296.1:0-3860 GCA_943372985.1 Polaromonas sp. YR568
CGGGGTAGTTCCACGACGAGGTGCCCACGCGCGCTTTTGCGGGAAGGTGTGCGGTCAAAAGCCGGTGCGCCTCCTTTGGCTCGGCCGCGCCCACCTTGTGGGCTGGCTTTGAGCGGACCGGCCGTGGAGTCTTCGCAGTCGCAGGGCGCGCCGAAACCGCGCGCGCCGGTTTGGTCTTCGGCGCGGGTTCATCGTCTGGCGGGAACAGGGCGTCTTGCATCGCCAGCCAGTCTACCGTTGCAGTTGGTCGCAAGCGGGGGCTGGCACAATGGGCGGCCCAAGCAAGAGGATTCCAGAGGATTCCTGATGTACCTTCCTCCCCAGTTCAAGGCCAAGGACGAGCAGCATGCCCGCGACCTGATCCGGGCCCATCCGTTTGCCTCGCTGATTTCCACCGACGATGCGGGCCAGCCTTTTGTGACGCCGCTGCCGCTGCATCTGCTGGAAGAGGGGGGCCAGAAGCTGCTGCTCGGTCACTGCGCCAAGCCGAACCCGCATTGGCGCTACCTGCAGGCGCGCCCGCAGGCAGTAGTGACTTTCATGGGGCCGCATGCCTACATGACGCCGCAGGTCTATCCAGACCTGGCCCGTGTGCCGACCTGGAACTACCTTCTGGTGCACTGCACCGTCGAAGCCAGGCTCATTGAGCACTTCGATGACAAGGACCGCCTGCTCAAGCACCTGATTCACGACCACGACCCAGCCTATGCGGCGCAGTGGCGAGGGCTGCCCGAGGACTATCAGCACAAGATGATGATGGGCATCGTCGCCTTCGAATTGAAGGTGACCGGACTGCAGTGCAAGATCAAGCTGAACCAGCACCGGCCGGAAAGCCATGTCGCCATGAAGTCGCACTATGCTGCCGGCAACGACCACGAGCGAGAACTGGCGGGCTGGATGGACCGGCTGGGGCTCACGGCCGATACGGCTGCCGGCAAGCAAGGAAGCTGACATGCGCGCTGTTTTCAGCATTCTGGGTCTGGTGTTCGTTGTGGCCATCATCGGTGTGCTCGCCAAAAAGCAGCTGGCACCGGCCACGACCAGCCCGGCGGCGGGCAACGCCGTGGTGATCACACCGGGCGCGACACCGCAGCAAACCCAGCAACAGGTCAAGCAGGCCTTAGATGGCGCGATGCAGGGCGCCATGCAGGCCCGGCCGATGCCAGACGACAAGTAGCACGCGCGATGTCATCCACCGAAGATGAAACCTTCATGCAGCAGGCGCTGGTGCAGGCACGCGAGGCGGCTGCAGCCGGTGAAGTGCCTGTCGGTGCGGTAGTCGTCCATCAGGGCCGGGTGATCGCCACCGGCCGCAACGCGCCGATTGACGGCCACGACCCGACCGCGCATGCCGAGGTGGTCGCCCTGCGCGCTGCGGCACAGGTGCTTGGCAATTACCGGCTTGACGACTGCGAGCTGTTCGTCACGCTGGAGCCCTGCGCCATGTGCAGCGGTGCGATGCTGCATGCGCGGCTCAAGCGCGTCGTGTTTGGCGCTGCTGATCCCAAAACAGGCGCAGCAGGCTCCGTGCTCAACCTGTTCGCCGAGCCGCGCCTGAACCACCAGACCCGGTGGCAGGGCGGGGTGCTGGCCGGCGAATGCAGTGCCTTGCTGCAGGCGTTTTTTCAGCAGCGTCGCGCCAGCCAGCGGGCCGAAGCCCAGCGCCTTCATCCCCTGCGCGATGACGCGGTTCGCACCCCGGACGCCGCCTTTGACGACTTGCCCGGCTACCCATGGCAGCCGCACTACCTCAGCGATCTTCCCGCGTTGGGCGGCCTGCGTCTGCATTACCTCGACGAGCGCCCGCAGGGGGTGCCCGCCAGCGGCTTCACGTATCTGTGCCTGCATGGCAATCCGGCCTGGAGTTATCTCTACCGCAAGATGATTCCGGCCATGCTGGCTGCCGGGCACCGGGTGGTCGCGCCGGACCTGATCGGTTTTGGCAAGAGCGACAAGCCTAAGAAAGACAGCTTTCACCGCTTCAGCACCCACCAGCAGATTCTGCTGGAGCTGATTGAACGGCTGGACCTGCAGCGCATGGTGCTGGTGGTACAGGACTGGGGCGGCATTCTGGGTCTGACACTACCGATGGCTGCGCCACAGCGCTATAGCGGTCTGCTGGTGATGAACACCTTGCTGGCCACCGGCGATGCGCCTTTGTCTGCGGGCTTTCTGGCCTGGCGCGAGATGTGCGCAAGGAACCCCGAATTTGACGTTGCACGCCTCTTTGCACGTGGCAACCCCCACATGAGTGCAGAGGAATGCGCGGCCTACACCGCACCGTTTCCGGACCGGGGGCACCGTGCGGCACTGAGGGCTTTTCCCGCCATGGTGCCGGATGCGCCAGAAGCTGAGGGCGCGGCCATTTCACGCGAGGCGCAGGCCTTCTGGCAGCAGCACTGGCGCCAGCCATCGGTGATGGTCGTTGGTGCGCAAGACCCGGTGCTTGGCCTGCCGGTGATGCGTGAGCTTAAGGGCCTGATTTACGGTTGCCCTGAACCTTTAGTGATTGCTGACGCGGGCCATTTTGTACAGGAGCACGGTGACCAGTTTGTCGGCGATGCGCTGAGACTTCTGTGTGCCAAGGTGTCCTGACACAGGCTCAGGCAGTGCCCGCCAGTCGGAACACCGGCAACTGCCAGCTCAGAAAAATTGCACTCAGGCGCAGGCCGGCGACCACCACCAGCCCGATCCAGAAGGCCCAGGATTCCGGCACACGCGCCTTTTTCAGCAGCAGATAAAGAACGATGCCCGCAATCGCTGCGGTGGCATAGATGTCCTGCTTCAGAAGCAGCGGCACCTGGCTGCTGCACACATCGCGCATCACGCCACCCGCCACGCCCGTCATGGTGCCCATCAGCACCACGATCAGCGGTGAGAGCCTGGCTTTTTCGGCCAGTTGGGCACCCGACAGTGCGAACAGCGCCAACCCGATCGCATCAGCCACCAGCAGGGCTTGCAGCGGAATCGGCAGCACCTGAAGCTGGACATACAGCACCGTACCCAGCGCGGCCAGGCAGATGACCAGCAGGTAGGCGGGCTTTTCCATCCAGAAGATCGGGTGCCGGTTCATCAGCACATCGCGCAGGGTGCCGCCGCCAATGGCCGTCAGCGACGCGAGCACCAGCACGCCCAACAGGTCCAGTTCCAGTCGGCCCGCTGCCAGCGCGCCGCTGACCGCAAAAACGGCCACACCCAACAAGTCCATCCAGTAAAGCAGCATGGTCGGGTTATACAACGTCGACTGACAAGACCAACTGACAATGCTGTGTGACAAGCTGGCGCACTGGCGTCAGCGCTGTGTAGTACGCTGGTTTTCAGGGGCCCATGAACAGGCAATATGTTGCAGCAAACCTCGCAGAAAACGGATGAAGTGTGTTAAAAATGAGCCCAGAACGACGCGCCTTTCAGCTGGAAAAAGCGGGCACATCTCCCGTCAGCGCTCCCAAAAAGTGCGTCAAAAACGCGTGAAGAATGCGTCATAAAAAATGCGTCAGCAGGGCCTCCATCCAACCCCTCATCGAAGCCGACCTGTGGCGTGCATCGTTGATTTCCAAGGGCTCATTCCATGACCGACCTCCTGCCAGACTTCAAACCCGAGCCCGAACTCAGGCTGACGGCGGCCCATCTGGCCATGCAGCAGCAGCTGATGGAACTCACCGGTGTGGCGCAGGTGGTGATTGGCCCGTCCGGCCAGCTCAAGCTCAACAGCCGCGCCTGCGACATGTTCGGCCTGGACCGGGATGCACGCCCCATCACACTGGCCGAGCTGGAGTCGCTGATCGATGCGGGCGACCGGTCACGTTTTCGGGATGCTGGCCAGGAGGCGGGTCAGTCGAACGAGCCGCGCGAGCTTGACT
>CALSAU010000297.1:0-3845 GCA_943372985.1 Polaromonas sp. YR568
ATGAGGGCATACTGGAACTATTGAATCGAATTCGGGTACGCAAGAACGAGGTATTCGAAGAGTCGGTCACGAATAAGGCTCGAAGCCTCTTTAGACATGTCCAATAAGTCGCAGTCACTGGTTGTAACTCGAGCGAATTTAGAGCGCTCACCATGGGCTCCAGCGGAAGGCCGTTCTTTTGGCCGTGGTACATCCGGTCAAACATCTCACTTCGGATTAGAAGCGAGTGGCTTAGGCGATATTGTTGAAAAACTTGAGCGGCTAC
The DNA here is from genome assembly GCA_943372985.1 of Polaromonas sp. YR568. Lineage (GTDB taxonomy): Bacteria > Pseudomonadota > Gammaproteobacteria > Burkholderiales > Burkholderiaceae_C > Polaromonas. The sequence continues at coordinate 266 of CALSAU010000297.1, forward strand.
AAATTCCTCTTTCGCCTTCTGCGATGGCGGCAGAGCGCGGGACTGTTGCTCAAAGTACGAGATCGCTACAAGAACAGCTGTTTGATGCGACTGCAGAGGTAAAAATTCTTACCTCGCAAGTAGCCATGCACTTCGAGAATGAGTGGAGGGAACGGCTGTTTAGGCAGCTAGATCGATTGCATGATCCCGACGAATGGGATGAAGAAGATCTCCCGTTAAATCGGATGTCCTTTTCCACATTTCTTAAAGCTTTTTTCGCTTTAAGACCGACGGTTCGTCCTGGTTTAGGATTGACAAATAACGGTAACTTAATTGCTGCGTGGACTAAAGATAAAAATAGATTAACACTGCAGTTCATGCCGAGTGGACGTGTGAAATGGGTGATTTCTAGATGGGCTGATGAAGAAATGGACCAAGTAGCAGGAGATACTCCCGTGCAACGTCTCTCAGCAGCCCTTGAACCCTACGGCCCAAATGCTTGGTTCGAGAATTGAAATTCGGCCAGCAATTACCTGATAGCGATCACGTTGTTCGCTACGTGGCACCCTCCAAGCTTCGGCGGGATGGTGATGACAATGTCGTTGGTTTTTTGCATTCCGCTTTTGAGCTCCGCGAAGGCGAGCAAAGCCTTTCGGTGAGTCAACTGGAGTTTTTTACTGGTGACCGTCCGACCCAGATTGCCGATTGTGTGCGAGCTAATCGGTCTAGTATTAAGGTCAAGCCCAGCAGTGCGTTTGCTATTGGGCAGGTCGCAAAATTTAAGGAGGTTGGGCAGAGACAAGTGTCGGGTACTGCGCTAAGAATTGTGTTCACGCCTTCAGACAATAATCCTGCACACACATCTGTGCAAAAATTGCCGCGTGACGAATTCTCGCTATTCGAAATGCTTGCAACTGAGGTGTTTGTCGAGAGGGTAATGAACGCTGATATTCCTTAGCTACGTGCTGTGAGCCTTAACGCAGCGGCTTTACTCCGTTGCCACTGTGAACCCTTACGTAATGCTCAGTCATATCTCGATTTTTGTGGCCAAGCAGGGTCTGCGAGTGCGCCAAATCGCCTGTACCGGTCGCGGCCTTCGCACTGATGTCCCGAAACTGAAGATCCACCCCCGCAACCGTCCTCGCATTGTCAAAGCGTGAGCGCAGCGCAAACTGGCTCAGCGGCCGGGGGTCCGTTCTCGTCCTGCACCAGATAAGCGCCTGTGGCCCGCCGTGGGCGTTCGTTGATGCGGTTGGCCAAGGCTGCTACCCGGTAATTTCAACGCCAATGCGGGCTCCTGTCTTGCTCTGGACGATCCAGAGCGCACCATCCCGAATGTCTGTCCGCTTGAGCTTGAGCACATCGGCAGGGCGCTGGCCGGTCAACAGCGCCAGATCCATGGCGTCGATCACCCGAAGTGGGCGTTAGCCTTCACCTTGTCGAATTCGGTGTCTGTGATGTACCGACAGCAGCCAAACACACGGGAATCGCGTCGTTGTGGCCTTGGGCTGCCGGCAGCCGGGTAAACTCCGCGATGGGTGGCATGCCATGTCAGGCGTTCCAGGAGTTGCGAAGGTCGGGCCGCCTCGCGGCACTTTCACGACCGGGAATTCTATGTCCGACACCCTGATCCAGTGGATCGCTGCAGCCATCTTTGCCGTCGCCCTGCTTCACACCTTCACGGCCAAGCAATTCGAGCGTTTATCCCATCGTTATCCGCGCCATGCCGGCCTGTTTCACCTTCTCGGTGAAGTGGAGGTGGTCTTTGGCTTCTGGGCCATCGTCCTGGTGGTGGTGATGGCAATGGTGGGCAGCGGCAGTGCCGCACTCGACTACGCCGAGTCGCGCAACTACACCGAGCCGCTGTTTGTCTTCGTTGTCATGGTGATTGCGGCCTCGCGCCCGGTGCTGCGCACGGTCATGTCGCTGGTGGATGTGGTGGCTCGCATCGCGCCGGTTCGCACCCCGCTGGCCACGGCCTGGCTGGGTCTGGCTGCGGTGCCCTTGCTGGGTTCACTCATCACCGAGCCCGCAGCCATGACGATAGCGGCGCTCATGCTGGCTCCCCAGATATTCAGGCCGCAGGTGCCCGAAGGCATGAAGTATCTGGCGCTGGGCGTGTTGTTCGTCAATGTTTCCATTGGCGGCACGATGACGTCTTATGCCGCACCGCCGGTGCTGATGGTGGCGAGCACCTGGCAATGGGACAGCGCCTTCATGTTTGCAAACTTTGGCTGGAAGGCCGCCGTGGCAGTCATCCTGAATGCCACCGTCGCGACGTACGTTCTGCGAAACCATCTGCGGCCCGATCCGGCCAGCGGCAGCGAGCAACCCACCGAACCTGCCGTGCCAGTGTCGGTGGTGATGGTGCACATGGGTTTACTGGCTGGTGTGGTGCTGTCCGCCCACCATCCCGTGGTGTTTTTGAGCCTGTTTCTGATGTTTCTCGGCTTTGCGCAGGCTTACGAGCGTCACCAGAGTCCCCTCATCCTCAAGGAGGCGCTGCTGGTCGGATTCTTTCTGGCGGGTCTGGTGGTTCTGGGCGGAATGCAGCAGTGGTGGCTTCAGCCGGTCGTTTCCGGGCTCACGCCTGTTGCGCTGTTTTTCGGGGCCTTGGGGCTCACGGCGGTCACCGACAACGCCGCCTTGACCTATCTCGGCTCCTTGATCGTCGGTATTTCTGACGAGTCCAAGTACATGCTGGTGGCGGGGGCTGTGGCCGGAGGCGGGCTGACCGTGATTGCCAATGCGCCCAATCCGGCCGGCGTGGCGCTGCTCAAGCGGGGATTTGCCGATGAGACGGTCGGCGCCGGGGGCTTGCTGCTCGGTGCCCTAGGTCCCACGGTGGTTGCCGCGGCGGCATTCATGTTCCTCTGACAGTGAACGGGCCTCAAACTTGCGTATTTGACGAATCCACGGGGGGTTTTCTTGCGTATCACCGCAGGTGACGATGGTTTCGGGGCACGGGTGCAGCCGCTCTTTGGCGTCAAGGTGTGGCAGGGGTGCGTCTATGACGGTTTTCCCTCTGGGCTCGCGCGCTGGTGTGTCGGATAATTAGGGATGTAGCGAAAATGCGGCGGGGAAGGCCGCGTTAACAGAGTAGACGTAATTCTTTGGTAGTAATGCCTTACATTACGTCTCGGCGCGCGGCTTGAAGCCTGCGGGCCATCCCTCTCTTTTATGCAACGTTGCTGTGTCAAGTAGTTCACGGCCACTGACGCAATTCCGGCGAAGGCCCGTCAGGCCATTGGGATGAGCATTACCATTACAAATTATTACAATCCGTCGGAGAAGAAAGTCGTGGGAGACGACGCGAACACATGAGCGATAACAACTTGCCGTCGCAGGCAGGCCGTGTTGTCCCCAAGCATCTGGGGCAAGGCCTGCGCGAGGATTTACTGCACCATGATCCCTTGCTCGACTGCCTCGTCGAGCTGACCCGGATCCATGGGCGCCCGAGCACGCGCGCAGCGCTCTCGGCAGGCTTGCCTTTGCCCAAGGAAGGCCTGACGCCTTCGCTGTTCGCGCGCGCGGCTGCGCGCGCCGGTTTGTCCTGCAAAGTCGTGCGGCGCCCGCTCCGGGGCATCGATACCGCGCTGTT